>CAZGVR010000622.1:0-1517 GCA_964528945.1 uncultured Myxococcales bacterium | reverse complement strand
GAACAAAGTACTGTTCCAACAGGACTCACATGTACACGATCGACGAGGACAGCCAGGAAGGAGCGCCGGACGAGGATCCTCCGCGCGAGGACTCGGACAGCGGATCCGATCGTAGGCGGCACCCGCGCGTCAAGGCCAAGCTGCACATGGTCTACGAGGACGGGATCACGCAGCTCAAGACCCGCGTCGTGGACATCAGCATGGGCGGCGTTTTCCTGGAGATGGAGAACCTGCCCAAGGCAGGGACCGAGATCCGCCTCACCCCGATCCTGCCCAACAGATCCGGCGAGGAGGAGCCGCGGCAGATAAAGGGCAGGGTCGTCCGGGTCGTGGAGTACGACCTCGAGAACTTCCCCAAGTCGTCCGGCGGCGTGGGCGTCGAGTTCTCGGACGTATCCGACAACGAGCAGTCGTTCCTGTCGTCCATCTTCCGCCAGGGCATCAAGGAACTGAAGGAGGAGGACGGCGTCGAGGATCCCGAACCCGACGACGAGAGCACCAAGACCGGCGAGTGGCCGGTCGTGGATCCCACCAAGCCAGGTCCGGGCCGCTAGGCCCCCCCGGGGCACCCGGACCAGTGGACTCGAAGCGCGGCTTGTGCTAGTAAGCCCGCCTGTTCCCAGTCCCGGGATCAAGGCGGAGAGTCACACATGGCGAGCCCCGACAGAGACAGCCAAGCCGCGAAGAAGGCATCGAAGAACTCCTCCAGGAAGGCAGCTGGCAAGAAGGCCCGGAAGAGGACGCTCGAGACGCCCGCCGCTGTCGTCAAGAAGCGCTTCGGGACCAAGGACGGCCTGGTCAAGGAGATCGAGAAGCTCACGGCCAAGAAGGACCTCCTCGCAGAGCGCCTCGGCGAGGGCGGCCTCGTCCGCGTGAGCAACGCCAAGCTGCTCCGCCTCCACCGACTGGTGACCGAGGTCTCGGGCCAGTTCGGGAGCCGGGCCTCGCTCGTGGACGCCTACCTCGGCCTGGTCGGACGCGCCAATGACCAGCCCTTCAAGAAGAAGCTCCTCGAGTACACGCTAGGCAGGATCTGGGATCTCCACGGTGCGGCCAGGAAGAGGGCATCCCGATCCGGCAAGGCAGGGAACGCCGCGAAGTGATGCGGCCCGGCCCAGGCCTGCCAGCGCATCTCCTCCTCCTCCCCCTGGTCGTCGCAGCGCCGCCGCACCCGATCGCGTACCACGTGCCGGTCCCGGCGGAGCCGGACCCAGGGCCCGAGGTCGAGGCATGGAAGGCGCTGGAGGCGGCCCAGGACGTCGCTTCCTGGACGGCCGAGGGCGCCCTCATCCATGCGGCGCGCGAGATGTCGAGCCGGATCGCCGGCCAGGAGGGCCAGGTGGCCGGCAGCCCCCAGGTGGAGATGGACGGCGTCCTCGAGATCCTGCTCGACTGGGGGATCACCGACAGGATCGTCCACCCGTTCGCAGCCTCGGCCACGACACGGGAGGGAGTGATCGCCTCGTGGGAGCAGCATCTCGAGGATCGACCCGATTCGTTCCGCGGGCGGTCGATCG
>CAZGVR010000621.1:0-1580 GCA_964528945.1 uncultured Myxococcales bacterium | reverse complement strand
TGGGGCTCTCGATCAGCTACGGGATAGTGAAGTCGTTCGGTGGAAGCATCGAGGTCGAGAGCGGGGAGGGGAAGGGAACAACGTTCACGCTCGTGCTGCCAGCGGCCGGCCCGCAGGAAGGAGGCGGTGGTTGACTCGTATCGCCACGAGCGAGTCCCCCCAGCCCGAGGAGGGATCGACGCCGCGGGACAGGATCCGGGTCCTCATCGTCGACGACGAGGATCGGTTCCGCGAGAGCCTCTGCCAGCGCCTGGCTCTCCGAGGGTTCAAGGTCCGGGACGTGGCGGACGGGGAGGAGGCCATCCGCAAGGTCCGCCTCGGGCGTCCGGACGTGGTGATCCTCGACCTGAAGATGCCGAAGATGAGGGGCGAGGAGGTCCTGAAGGAGATCAAGAAGATCGCCCCGGAGATCCAGGTGATCGTGCTCACCGGGCATGCCAGCATCGCCTCGGCCACGAGGACCGGGCGCATGGACGCCTACGCCTACCTGGAGAAGCCCTGCGAGACCGACATCCTGGTCAGCAACATCGACGCCGCGTACCGGGAGAAGATCCGGGCCATGACCAGGCAGGAGATTCCCCGGGTCGAGTCGCTCTCGGTGCTGGGATGGCTCTGGGGAACCTACAACTCACGCCCGATCGTGATCTTGGCGGCAGCCTTGATCCTCTCAGTCGCGATCTTCATCCCGCCGCCGTCTTCCCTCGTCAGCCTTCTCTCGTCTCCCAAGACCGGGAGCCTTTCGGATCCCATCGCCGGATACGGCGCCTACGGCAAGATGGCTATGGGCGAGACCGTGGCAGCCTACTACTCGAGGTACACATCGAGGCGGTCGGGAGAGGGAGAGGGTCCTTTCTCCATGGAAAGGGGCCGCGTACCCGCGGACCGGGTTGCCAGGTCCGCGATGATCATGTTCGCGCTGCTCCTGATCTGCGTGATCATATGGGCGACCGGAGCGCTCCCGATCGGCATGACGGGATTCCTCATAGGGGCCGTGATGTGCCTGGGCGGTGTCTTCCCGCCGGACCTGGTGGCCCAGTCCTTTGCCAGGGATTCGGTTGTCTTCATCCTGGGAATACTCGCCCTCGCGATCGCCATATCCAAGACCGGCCTGGACCGCAGGATCGGGTTCCTGCTGCTCGGGACGAGCCGCTCGGTGCCGCTGTTCCTCTTCGTCTTCCTTCCGCTGCTCGCCGTGAGCGCCTCTTTCGTGTCAGAGCATGCCCTCGTCGCGTTCATCGCACCCGTCCTAATGGTCGTCTACACGTCCGCGGTCAGGGCGGCAGGCGTGGGCAAGGACCGCTCCTTCGCCGTGATGCTGATCCTGGGCCTGTGCTTCGCGGCCAACCAGGGCGGTCCGGGCTCGCCCGCGGCGGGTGGGAGGAACGCGGTCATGATCGGGATCCTGTCCGACTACGGTACCGCGCCGACATTCCTGGAATGGGTGAAGTACGGGATACCCTTCGTCCCGGTGATGGCCATGGTCATCGCCCTGTACTTCTACCTCGTGCTGGGACGCTCGACCAAGGTGAAGCAGGTGAACATCGCCTCCTTCGTCGGGCGGGAATACAAGCGCATAGGGA
>CAZGVR010000620.1:0-1580 GCA_964528945.1 uncultured Myxococcales bacterium | reverse complement strand
CGAGACGTCCGGCGCCGGGAGCCTGTCTTCGTCCGGAGGAGAGTCCTCGCCACCGTCGCGAAGCAGGGACAGCGTGATCACGCGGTGGGCGAGGGAGCCCTTCATCCGCGGATCCCCGAACCACAGGGCGAGCCGCTCCAGGTCGCGGATGTACCCGGCGAGGTCGCCGGCGGCCCTCTGCGCGGCCAGGCGCACGATCAGGCTGACCGCGTCGCCCCCCCGCATCGAGAGCAGGGCGCCCGCCTGGGCCGCGGCGTCGTCCCGGCGGCCGGCCGGTGCCATCGTGAGGATCATCCTGGCCCGGCGCCAGGCCATGCTCCACGGGTCGTCGGACTGGCTGCCGGCCACCAGCGTGTCGAGCGCGCGGCTCGCCTCCTGCCAGCGGCCGGCGGACATGGCCACGAAGAGGAGGGTGAAGAGCGCCTCGGGGCTGCCCGGATCGGCATCCACGGCCGCGGTGACGGCCGGAAGCGCCGCTGCCGCGTCGCCGTCGGAGAGGAACCGCTCGAGGGATCCGACGAGGCCGATCGCGGCCTGCGCGGGCCCGCCCGGCAGATCGCGGCCGAAGTCGACGAGGGCGGAGACGATGCCCCTGCGGTCGCCCAGCCTGATCGCCGCCCTCAGGCGGACGGCCGGGTCGACCTCCACGGACGGATCGAGGAGCAGCCCGGCCAGATCCCGCGAGGCCTCGCCCTGCAGGTGGCCGAGGGCCATGGCCGCGGCAGCTCCCATGACCGTGGGATCGAGCGCCGCGCCTGCGCGGACGGACGAGGAGATCCACGCGGCGGCCCTGGCGGCCCCGTCCGCGGACGACGAGGCTCCGAGCAGCGACCGGATCTCCACGGGTCCCCAGCTCGCCGGGGCTGCGTCCGCGGCCGTGGGGAGAGCCTGGCCGGGCGCGAGCCAGGCGGCCAGGCGAAGCGTCTCGGGCGAGTCGGCAGGCTGGCCCGTCACGCGGGAGGCTATCCCGCGCATCCGGGAGGCGACGGCCTCGAGCCGCCCGGCTGGCACGAGCTTCCACGCGGCGAGCAGCGAGGCGGAAGCGGCCGTGTCGGCGGACACGCGATCGAGGCGGCCGAGCACGGTCTCGAGGTCGGACCTGGAGGGGCGCTCGAAGCCGTGCAGCCGCACGAGGTCGAGCACGGCCATCTCGGACAGCGGCCCGCCCGACTCGAGCCACGCCTCGTCGGCGCGCTGCCTCAGGAAGGTGTCTCCGGAGAGCCGTGCCGTGACCCATCCCAGATCGGCGACCCCGTGGTCGAGCGAATCCCAGCCCGCGATGGAGCGCGCGAGCGGCCCTGGGTCCCCGCCTCCCGCCACCCACGAGGCCTCGAGGGCCATGAGCGTGGCCATGGGGTTTCCGCCGGACGCGCCGGAGGGATCCGTGACCGCGCTCGAGAGCGCGTCGACGGCGTCGAGGATCGGGGACCCGTACCCTGCAGCGCGGACGCCGGCCACGTGCTCCCGGACCTCGTCGAAGCGGCCGGCGACGAGGGCCGCCCTGGCCTTGCTCCAGACGTTCCAGGCCCTCTCGAGCGGCTCCTCCCCGGAGGCGGCCAGCAGCCTGTCCAGCGCCTCTG
>CAZGVR010000619.1:371-1581 GCA_964528945.1 uncultured Myxococcales bacterium | reverse complement strand
AAGGTCCAGGCTTCGCCTCGCTGCATGTTGCGCGTCGTTCATCTCGAGTACCGGAAATCCGAAGTCATGATAACACGCCGGGACGGCCGTGACGAGGATCGTAGTCAGAACCCGCCCTGCAGCCCGATGGTTGGCACTATCGTGAGGCCGGTCACGTACTTGTGCTCGTTGTAGTCGTAGCTGTAGGCCACGAACTCCGGGTTCTTCTGGTTGTAGACGTTCCACACGTCCAGGTACAGGGAGATCCACCCGCCGATCTTGAGGTTCCACTTCTTGTCGATTCTGATGTCCAGCGAGTGGAAGGGCGGCAGCCTCTTGGACGGGATGTCGGAGTAGATGGGGATGTAGCTGTCGTGATCCGCGTCGAAGATCGTGTCCACGACCGGCGTGTCCGGGTTGCCGGACGCGACGCGGAAGCGGGCAGAGATGTTCCAACCCTTCCCGAGATCGAAGCCCAGGAGCACGGTCAGGAGGTGCGGCTGGTCGAAGTCGAACGGGATCCACTGCTGCGCGTCAGGGCTCCACCGCTCGCTCTTGGAGAGCGTGTACGCGAGCCACCCGTACACGAAGTGATCGGGCTGGATCTTGACGAGCAGCTCGAGGCCGTAGGCGCGGCCGCCTCCCGAGTTGTCGTAGCGCTTCGGCTCGAGCTCGCCGTTCCTGACTATGTAGGCGTCGGTCGTCTCGGCCAGGCGATCCAGGGTCTTGTAGAAGAGCGTGAGCGACACGTCGAGCCAGGCCTGCGGTATGGACTGCTCCCAGCCTATCGAGTAGTGGATGGCGCGCTCCGCGTCCAGGTCCGGGTTGCCCCATCCCGGCATGACCATGGGCAGCGACGGAGGCCTGGTGAAGACGCCGATGCCGGCCGAGAGCGTCGTGTGCCCCAAGGGGCTCCACCTCGCGACGATCCGCGGCTGCGGCTCCCAGCTGCCGGTGACGTCGTGGTAGTCGACGCGCACGCCGGGGACCACGACCACGTCGTCGAGCACCCTGAGCTCGAGCTCGGCGAACGCGGCGAAGTCCACGATCCACTCCTGCACGTCCATCTCCGAGAGCTCGGAGCCGGCCAGCACGTCGGCCTCGAAGCCCAGGGCCGGGGCTATGGCCTTTGCGGCGAAGAGGTTGGGCACGAGGTCGATGCCCACGTCCAGGTCCACGTAGTCGCCCAGCTTCAGGAGGATGTCCTGCCTGTGGGAGATGAGCAGGTTGT
>CAZGVR010000619.1:0-361 GCA_964528945.1 uncultured Myxococcales bacterium | reverse complement strand
CCCGATCCAGCCCATCTCGACGGAGGCCTGGTACGTCGCGATGCCCGAGAACTCGTGCTCGTACCCGAGCTGGCCCACGTGGAACCCGTTCGAGAACCCCACGCCGCCCAGGGACGGGTCGTCCCCCGGGTCCTTGAACAGGAAACGGAACTCGTCGCTGTCGCCCGCGAACGTGACCTTGATCTCGTCGGCGTCGGTGGGCCTGAACATGGCGAAGAGCTGGTAGTCCCAGTACACGGGAGCCACGGTCAGGTTGAGATCGATGCTCTTCGAGATGGCCTTTCCTCCCGCGGCCATGAGCGCGTCGATGTAGGAGCGGCGCAGGGAGATGCCCAGGTACCCCTTCTTGCCGAGTGGGCCC
>CAZGVR010000618.1:669-1588 GCA_964528945.1 uncultured Myxococcales bacterium | reverse complement strand
GGGGGCGATCCGCTTCGCTGCGGCGTTCCTGATCGTGACATCGGCGATGGCGCTGCGCGGCAAGCGAGAGCCGCCGACCAGATCCGTTTCCTGCGGCCTGGCGATGTTGTTTGCCCTGTACGCCGGCTCCGTCGTCGGGCAGGCGGTGGGGTGGGTGCAGGCAGACCGCTTCAATCGCTTCGTGGTGTGCAGGATCGAGCGAGACGTGAAGTTCCCTCTGGAACTCAACTCCGCTGGGCGCGTGCCAAGCCGGACCCTCCTCGCATCGATCCCGCGGGGCTTCCCCGGGAGCGTGAACCGGGAGCCTGCGTTCGGGGTGCCGTGGGATATCGGTCCGGCGCTGAGCCTGCTGTGGCGAACGACATCGATCCAGGCGAACGTAGTCAACTTCCCTGCGACGCGCATCGAGGCAGACGGCATCGAGATGGACGGGTACTGGAAGGCGGAGTTCCCGCTCTACGTGTACGACTACTCGAGCAGGCGGACCATTCTGATCAAGGACGGGGGCGAGCTCCAGGAGTTGAAGGAGCGCCTCGCGGATCGAAACTGCCCGCCCCCCACGGTTGACGAGATCGATGCACTGCTCGGCGGTCCTACCCGTCCGGGTAGGGGTGGATGAATCCGAAGAACCCGTCTCCGCGGACGGCCCGGACGCCGGGTTCGGGTCCTGGGTATCCAGGCTAGCGGCGGCGTGCGCTTGGACTTCCAATGCTGGCGAGGAGACCCTCCAGGCGCTCCCGAGTCTGGACTCCGATCGAGGATCTTTCCGGCGAGAAGCTTGCGAGGCCTGGCTGCCTTGCGGGCGACCGCAACGGACATGCCGGCTTCGAAGGGCGGGATGCCGTTATGCCTGGTCCAGACGGACCCGGCCTTCCTCGAAGAGTGGCTGGGCTTGCGACGGGGAGTCGGTTCGACCCCC
>CAZGVR010000618.1:0-611 GCA_964528945.1 uncultured Myxococcales bacterium | reverse complement strand
TCGGCTGCGTCCTCCCGGGCGGTGCGACCAGCCCGGACCGCTTCTGGGAATTGTTGCGAAACGGCGTGGATTCGGTCACCGAGATCCCCCGCGACCGCTTCGACATCGACGCTTACTACCACCCGAAAGAAGGCACTCCCGGGAAGACCCAGACCCGCTTCGGGGCGTTCGTGGACGGGATCGCCGAGCATGATCCGGCGTTCTTCGGAATCGCGCCCAAGAACGCGGCGTTGACGGACCCGCAGCAGAGGCTCTTCGCACGTGTCTGCTGGGCGGCGATCGAGGACGCCGGGATCCCTCCCACGAGCCTGGACGAAAGCGACACCGGCGTCTTCGTGGGGCTCTGGAGCTTCGAGTACTGGCAACGCCTGGCTTCGCGCCCGATCGAGGAGCTCAGGAGCGAGATGCTGGGAGGGAACCTCCACAGCGTGGTGTCGGGCGGCATCTCGTACGGGCTGGGCCTCCGGGGTCCGAGCCTCTCGCTCGACACCGCATGCTCCTCCTCCCTGGTGGCCGTCGATCTGGCCATCCAGAGCCTCCGGTCGGGATCCTGCGGCATGGCCCTCGCGGGGGGCGTCAACCTCCTCCTGGGCCCCGAGAACTACGTCGCA
>CAZGVR010000617.1:0-1591 GCA_964528945.1 uncultured Myxococcales bacterium | reverse complement strand
GTGGCCGGATCGTAGATCTCCACGGTCCGCCTGAAGACGAGCCCGACCGCGGAAAGCCCGCCGGTCACGACGAGCCTGCCGTCCGGGAGCGGCGTGAGCCCGAAGGCCTCGCGCGGCTCGTGCATGACAGCGCCCCACGAGAACGTCCCTGCCGCGGGATCGTAGATCTCCGACTCGGAGAGGCTGCCCCACGTGGTGTGGAACCCGCCCGCGATCATGAACGTCCCGTCCCCGAGCCTGGCCCAGCACGCGAAGTTGCGGCCGCGGTTAAGCATGCCCGTGGGCTCGAGGGTGCTGGTCGAGGGATCCCAGATCTCGGCCGACCGCTGGATCCCTGCCGTGAAGTCGTAGCCGCCCGCGATCAGCACCCTGCCGTCGTCCAGCCCGAAGGCGATGGGCGAGTACCGTCCGGCAGACATGTCGCCAGCGGGCTGCACGGTCGCCTCGTCTGCGAGGTCGCAGGTCGTCGGCAATGCCTCGGCCTCGTCCGGCACGTCCGGGTCGTCTGCCGCGTCCGACTCGACGCCTTCGGCCGTAGCGTCTGCGTCAGGTTCGCCGGCCCAGTCGTCATGAGCATCACGATCGTCGCGGCTGCCGCGATTGCCGCACGCGGCGAGCGCCATGAAGCTGAACGAAACAGCGACCAGCGGCCATGCTCGAAAAAGCCCATGCACGCTGTTCAGGCTATCATCGTCCCTGCAGCAAGCCAATGCGTTATCAGCGACAACAGCGGACTTGACCTGATAAACTAGTCATGATACTGGTTAGATATGAAAGATAATGAAATCGGTATGTTCGACGCCAAGACCCATCTGTCGGAGATCATTCAGAAGGTCATGACCGGCAAGAAGTTCTTCATCACGAAGAGGGGAAAGAGGGTTGCCGAGCTCAGGCCCGTGGTCGAGGAGAAGAAGGATCTGGTGCGCGGCTGCGCCAGGAACCCCGGATACCGGATGTCGGACGACTTCGACGCGCCGATCGAGGGGATGGAGGAGCACACGTGACCCGAGTGCTCGTGGACACCCACGCCTTCCTGTGGTTCGTGTTCGACGACGACCGGCTCTCGGCTGCCGCGTCCAGCGTGCTCGCGGATCGATCGGTGACCAAGCTCGTGAGCATTGCAAGCCTCTGGGAGATCGTCATCAAGAACCAGATCGGAAGGCTGGATCTCGGGATGGGCGTATCCACCTTCGTGGAAGATCACGTGGTCGGGCGCATCCTCGAGGTGGTCCCGGTGGAGATCGACCACCTGGTCGAGTACGGCAGGCTTCCGCTCCATCACAGGGATCCGTTCGACAGACTGATGGCGGCACAGGCGAGGATACTAGGCACGCCAGTGGTCACCTCCGATCGCAGCTTTGCCGCGTACGGGGTCGAGACCGTATGGTGACGCCGATGCGCGCGCCTCGACCGGGTGCAGGCGCAAGTCCCTGCGAAGACGTTGACAAGACGATTCCATGGTCTATGAATGGAACGTTCTCATTTACCCCGAACTTGCTCAGAAGGAGTGGAGAATGATGAAAGCCGCATATCTTGCAGCGAGCATCTGCCTGGTGGTGTGGCCCGCGCTCGCCGCAGGCACCGGCGCGCC
>CAZGVR010000616.1:982-1599 GCA_964528945.1 uncultured Myxococcales bacterium | reverse complement strand
GGTGCACCCCCTCCCCCTGCATCTTGTTTTTCAGATCCTTGTGGCAGCCGAGGCACAGGTCGGGGCTCGACACCTTCAGAAGCCGGTTCAACCTGGCCTTGTGGGGGCTGTGACATGCCGTGCATTGCCCCGTGATGGCCGGAACATGCCGGCTCTTCGGCTTCGCCGGTGCCCCCATGAGGTCGGAGTGGCAATCTTTGCAGAGCTGGTCCTGGGTCCGGGCGATCATGCCCGCCACGTTCGAGGCGTGGGGGTCGTGGCAGGACAGGCATTCCCCCGCCGCGAAGGGCGCGTGGTTCGCCCAGGCGTCCTCCTCCTTCATCAGCTCGCCGTGGCAACGTGCGCACAGGGCCGCCCCGGATTCACGGATGAGGCCCTTCTCCGCCGCACCGTGGGCCTTGTGGCACGCGATGCAGTTGCCGATCATGACGGGACGGTGAATGTGAGTCTTCTGGAAATCCGACTCCGCGTCGCCGTGGCAGCCGTAACAAACCCTGTCCGGACGGGCAATGAGGATCCCGGGGGCGTCGGATCCGTGGGGATTGTGACAGGACACGCACGTCCCTTCCTGGAACGGGGCGTGGCCGACCTTCGCGTTCCGGTCCTTCTTCGCATCG
>CAZGVR010000616.1:0-972 GCA_964528945.1 uncultured Myxococcales bacterium | reverse complement strand
CCACGAGCAGACCCTTCGACTTCGCCGCGTGCGGCGCGTGACACGAGAGACATCCCTTCCCGCCGGTGACGGCGGCGTGGGCCGACGCCACGGGCCGTTTCTGCTCCTCGTGGCAGTCCAGGCAGAGCGCGTTGCCTTGCCGCGCGAGAAGCGACGGGCTTCCTGACGTATGCGGGTCGGGGCAGGAGAGGCACATTCCCGCGTCGAACGGGCCGTGCACCACCTCCCCTCCCCCCGTCAGCGCGGTGATGTCGTGGCACTGCTCGCAGAGCGCGGTCCCCTCCAGGCTGACCGCGAACGGCCGGGGCGAGGACGGCGCCTGGTGGCAGGCATCGCAGTTCGCGTCGGCGGCCGGAGCGTGAACGCTGGCTCTCAGCAGGCCCTTCTGCTCGGATGCGTGCGGATCGTGACACCGCGTGCAATCGGACGACGCGACCGGGTAGCCCCCGTGGGCTTTCTTGAAGGGATCCCCGGCGGCGTCGTGGCAGGAGAGACAGAGGGGTGTCTTCGCCTTCGAGAGCAGGTCCGCTTCGTCGGAGCTGTGGGACAGGTGGCAGGCGGCGCAGCCGTCCCGACGCAGCACTTCATGGACCACCGGTTTCTCGTAGGCCTTCCTGTCGTGGCACTGGTAGCAGGCTTCCGGCCCCTCCGCTTTCAACAGGGATTTCGCCGGGGAGGCGTGCGGGTCGTGGCACCTGGTGCAGGATCCCGTCTTGATCGCGGTGTGTGCTTCGCGCTTGTCCAGGCCGATTTTCTCCCTGCTGTGGCAGTCGTAGCAGAGCTGGTTCCCGTCCTTCTTCAAGAGAAGCTTGGGGACGATCCCGTGCCGCAGATGGCATTGCTCGCACTGCCCGGCCTTGACCCCGGGGTGCAGGTTCTTCAGGGAGAGGTACCTGCCGGCGAACTGCGTGTGGCAGGCGAGGCATTCCTTCTTCTCGAAGCGCTGGCGCGGCGCTCCGGAGAGGTCCCCCG
>CAZGVR010000615.1:0-1607 GCA_964528945.1 uncultured Myxococcales bacterium | reverse complement strand
CCTCGTAGCCCGAAAGCAGCACGCCGCCGTCGTCCATGGCCTCGACGTCCCGCACCCAGGTCCCGCCGAGCGACTTCCGCACGAGCGCGTTCCCGTCCGGATCGAACCGCGTGACGTCGATCCAGCCCGGGCCCGTGAACGCCAGCACGATGTCCCCTGCACCCGTCGAGTCCACGGCCACGCCGCCGCTCTCTCCCACCGGACCCTCCACGGTCCGCTGCCAGAGCACGGCGCCTTCGGGGTCGAGCAGGGCCACCCACGCGTGCGGCGACCCCATGGCGGCGCCGGCGACCACGATGCCGGGCCGGGACTCCGCAACGGAGACGCCCCTGTAGTCGGCGGCAACGTCGTCGAAGGACTCGGCCCACCGGATCGAGAGATCGGGTCCAAGCACGGCGACCCACAGGTGGAGGCCCGAAACACCGGCCACTGCCATCTCTCCTCCCGCAAGGGCAGCGGCAGAGGCGATCCGATCGTGTTCCACCGTCCCGAACGAGACCTGACGGATCGCCGCACCGTCCGCGTCGAGCACGAGGATCAGGGCGTCCTGCCCGCCCACACCGGTCCCATCGGCGACTCCGAAGGCGTAGGTGATCCCGTCCGGTCCCACGACCACCTCCTGCAGCCAGATCCAGGGGACGCCTTCCGTGCGCCTGAGCCATGCGTGCGATCCCGACTCGTTCAGCTTTCCCACCCAGGCAGAGGATGCCTCGCCCTCGGCGAAGCCGACGATCGACATTGACCCGTCGGCAAGCGCGGCTAGGCTGGAACCGTACGCCCGCATGGGGTACTCGATTCGCATGACCCACGTGCCCTGGTCCGCGGGCGGATCCTCTTCCGTGACATCGGCCGTCTCTTCCGGGATGTCGGTACCGTCATCGTCGATCGCGGTATCCATGTCGTTGCCGTACTGGCCTCCGCAGCACGGCAGCAAGGTCGCTGCGGCGACGATCGACAGAGCCAGCCTGCTCCGTAAGGTATCCATCGATCTTGCCACCTCGGGTGACCCCGCATCTCGCACGGTCAGGCCTGGAACGAAACCCATCCCCTCTCCCAAGATAGCAGGAAACTATCGCTCGAACCACACGGGCTGGCGGGTCTTGCTGCTGCAACCGGCGCTGCTCAAGAAGGTCGGGCAAGCTTGTCCGCGATGCGCGCGGGCGGTACACTGGCAGTGATGCGGGGCACGCGCATGGCGCGACTCGGACGGTCGATGGCATCGGCCGCCTGCCTCCTGTTCGCGGGGTGCTACAGGTCCAGCTGTCCGGAGGAATTGGCAGACGGGGGGGATACGGACTGGTCGGAGGACCCGACTGCGGACTCGATAGCGGATCTCCCCGACCTGGAATCCGAAGATGCAGCAGGGGACGATCCGACGCCGTGCGATTCCGACGAGGAGTGCGACGACGGAGATCCGTGCACCGTCGACACGTGCGACCCTGCCACAGGGGCATGCACTAACATGCCCGTGGACGCCGACGGTGACGGGTATCACGCCGCTGCCGTGGGGAGCACTGCTTGCCCCGGCTCCGACTGCGACGACTCGCGATCGGAAACTAAGAGCCAGATAGAGGCGCGGGACCCGGAGGCAGGGTCGAGCACGACGA
>CAZGVR010000614.1:0-1608 GCA_964528945.1 uncultured Myxococcales bacterium | reverse complement strand
GCAGGGCCCCGATGCGGACCAGAGGCGATGGAACGCCGTTCCGCGCGGCCGCCGCGGCGCCTTCCACAAGCAGGTTGACTTCGTCCAGTTGGTCGGCGCGCGCCTGCGGCGCCAGCGCGGCTATCGCCGGGCCGTGGTCGTCGCAGAGCGCGGCACGTGCAGCGGCTGCCACATGATGCTCCCTCCGCAGGTGTACAACCTCCTGCAGAGGCAGGACAGGATCGTGCAGTGCCCCAACTGCTTCAGGATCGTCTACTTCGTGGATTCCGCCTCCCAGGACAAGGGAGGCGATGCCTGATCCCGCCAGGGGGGACGGCCGTGGCGCGGGCCCCCTGGAGCCCGTCCCCAGGAAGAGCCTGGCAGACGACATAGCCGAACGCCTGAGATCCCGCATCTTCGACGGTACCTACCCTCCCGGGGAGAAGCTCCCGCCCGAGAGGGAGCTCGCGCGCCAGCTCAACGTGAACAGGGGATCGATCCGGGAGGCGCTCAAGAAACTCCAGCACCTCGGGCTGATCCGGATAAGGCAGGGGGACGGCACCAGGGTCCTCAACTTCTTCCAGACCGCGAACCTGGACCTCATCAAGTACCTGCTGTCCGAAGGCCGCTTCGACAGGGGGAAGATCCTGAAGGACCTCCTCGAGGTCAGGACGCACACGTGCGTCATAATCGTGAGGCTGGCCGCGCGGCGCGCCCCCAGGCAGGGCCTCCTGGATCTCAGGGAGGCGCTCGAGAAGCGGCGTGGCGACCACTCCACGACCGACCCCGAGGTCGCCGTGCAGATGGACTTCGAGTTCTACGAGGACCTGGCCCGCCTCGCCGGCAACAACGTGCTCACGGTCATGCTGAACACGGTGAAGCCCCCCTTCAGGGTCTTGAAGCCCGTGTTCTCCAGGCTGGTCCCCGAGATCGGCGGCATGCTGGCGACCGAGGACGCGATCCTGGACGCGCTGCTCGACGGGCAGGAGGACGCCGCCGCGGCCCTCGCGCAGCTCTACCTCGAGAGGGGGGCATCCTTCCTCATGGACGGCTCCGAGACGCGCGAGGCCTGAGGCCAGGGCGCGATAGCGGATCGATATCGCACGCACCCCGCTGACCGTTCCAGGCTTTTGTGCCTATACTGTACCGGTCGGGTCACGGGCCTTCCGGGCCCCCGGGAAAGGTGGAACGGCCATGAGGAGCATCTGCGCAGCGGCACTCGCAGCGGGGCTGGTAATCCTCGCCTCGCCCCCCGCGCACGCGCGCGCCGTGGAATTCTACGTGGGCGGCGGCGGCGGCTACGAGTGGTTCAACATGTCGGCGCTCGCATACGACAACCTGCTCTCGCTCGACGCGGTCGACCTGAGCGGCAACGACGTGACCTACAAGCCGCCCATCGGCAAGTACAAGGGGCACTCGTTCATCTACGACGTGTACGCCGGCGTGAAGCTGGGGCCCTTCGTGCTGGCCGCCGACTACCGCGGCTCCCACACGATGGAGACCATCGGGTTCAACCAGCTCTCCGGCGAGTTCACCTTCCTGATCCCCACGAAGATCGTCCTCCCCTTCTTCCGCATCGGGGTCGGCTTCGTCTGGATGACGGCCAAGATCAGGATGACCGACCCTGAC
>CAZGVR010000613.1:0-1608 GCA_964528945.1 uncultured Myxococcales bacterium | reverse complement strand
CACGAGACCTGCGATCTCTGCAACAACGCCTGCCGCATCACGCAGGCCACCATCGAGGGCGAGGCTGCGAAACCGTCGTGGGGATACCTCTGCAGCCGCGATCCGGACGAGAAGAAGGCCAAGCTCCGGCGCGAGTTCGACCTCTTCAGGATCCGTGAGAGGCTGTGGCGCCAGGCAGGGAAGGGGATAGAAGTCCGGGAAGATGCACCGGTCGTCGGACTGCCGGTCAGCCTCACGAGCTACTCGTACCGGCCCCTGTGGACGAGGTTCTGGAACGCCCTGGGATACAAGGTCGTGACCTCGATGCGTTCCGACGAGGAGGTCAAGGGCAGGGCGCTGGAGCTGGTGTCCGCCGATTTCTGCTTTCCGGTCAAGCTGGTCTACGGACACGTGGACCGGCTCCTTCACCGGGAAGGCGTCGACCTTGTCTTCCTGCCGCACATGGTCGCCAACCGGATCAACGGATACACCACCGATTCGCAGTTCTGCCCGTGGGTCCAGGGAGCGCCTTCGGCCGTCAAGACCGCCCTGCGCCAGCACGGGGTCACGACCGCCAACATACTCTGCCCGGTCATCGACTTCCGCCTCGAGGATCGTCGCATCGTCGACTGCCTGCTCGAGGAGATCGGTCCCTCGACCGGGAGGACTCGCGATGAGATCGGGAGCGCCTGGCGCAGTGGAATGGAGGCGCAGGAGACCTTCGAGCGCGGCTGCGTGACAGAGGGCAAGAAGGCGCTCCGGCGCCTGAGGGAGACGGGCGGGAAGGGCATCGTCATGGTGGGAAGGCCCTACAACGTCTTCGACACGGGCGCCAACGTCGGGCTCCCGGAGAAGATCGCCGACTACGGCTACACGGTCGTGCCCGTGGACTTCGTGCCGTTCCGTCCGGAGCTGCTGGGCGAGCGCTACAGGAACACCTACTGGAACTACGGCCAGAGGATCCTGTCCACGATGCGCCAGGTCCGCGACGACGACTCGCTCTACGCCGTCTACCTGACCAACTTCAGCTGCGGCCCCGACTCCTTCCTCCTCACGTACGCCGAGGACATCATGGGGGACAAGCCCATGCTCATCCTGGAACTGGACGAGCACGGGGCCGATGCGGGCTACATAACCCGCATCGAGGCCTTCCTCGACGTGATAAAGGCCGACAGGCCGGACGATCGCGATTCCAGGATCGACGTCTTCGCGCCTCCCACGAACTGGGAGCGCAGGCGGGTCTGGATCCCGCCGATGCACGAGATGGGGTCGGCCCTCTTCGCGGCGGCCTTCCGGAGGTTCGGGTACAGGGCCGAGCCGTTGCCTGTCGAGGACCTGGGCGCTTTCGAGCTCGGGCGCAGGCTCACGCGCGGCTCCGAGTGCCTGCCGACCGTCGCGACCCTGGGCACGTTCGTGAAGACTCTGCGCGAGCTGGACGCCGATCCGCGCGGAGAGGCGCTTTTCATGCCCACGGCGGAAGGTCCCTGCCGCTTCGGACAGTACGCCACGAGCCACAGGCTCGCGCTCGAGAAGATAGGCATGGGGGACGTGGCCATCCTCAGCCCTTCCTCCTACAACTCGTACATGGGGCTTCCTGACAAGCTCCGCCGCCTCCTGTGGGACGCGATC
>CAZGVR010000612.1:0-1629 GCA_964528945.1 uncultured Myxococcales bacterium | reverse complement strand
TCATAGGCGCGATCCTGGCCGTCGTCGTGATCGCGCTCTTCCTTAGGAACCTGAGGATGACCCTGATCGCGGCCGTCGCGATCCCCGCGTCCGTCGTGGGCACCTTCGCGTTCATGAAGGCCATGGGGTTCACGCTCAACTACCTGACGCTGCTCGGCCTCTCGCTGTCGGTCGGCCTGCTCGTGGACGACGCAATCGTCGTGCTCGAGAACATCTTCCGCCACGTGGAGATGGGCGAGGACGGGTGGACCGTGGCCTCCTCGGCCACGTCCGAGATCGGTCTCGCGGTCACGGCGACCACGTTCTCCCTGGTCGCGGTCTTCGGGCCCATTGCGACCACGGGCGGCATGGTAGGCAGGTTCCTGCGCGACTTCGGGCTCACGGTGGTAGCGGCGGTCCTCATCTCGCTGTTCGTGTCGTTCACGGCCACGCCCATGCTCTCCGCCCGGTTCGTGAAGATCCCGAAGGGCAACTTCTTCACTCGCGCGGTGGAGTCGGTGCTCGATGCCCTGGACCGCTCGTATGCGGCCACCGTGGGCCTCGCTCTGAGGATGAGGGCGCTCGTGATCGCCGGCGCGTTCGTGATCTTCGGCGCGTCGGTCTGGCTCGCCTCGACCCTCGACAGGGAGATGCTGACCGCCTCCGACAGCTCCGAGTTCCGGATCACCGTGGACGCGCCGCTCGGGAGCTCCCTCGACCGGACCGAGTCCACGGTCCGCGAGGTGCTGGCCACCCTCGGCGGCATGAAGGGCGTGAGGTACCTGGTCACGACCATCGGCGGCGGCATCCAGGCGAGGACCGACAGGGCGTTCGTGACCGTCGAGCTCGTGGACAGGGAGGAGCGCGCCCACAGCCAGATGGAGATAATGGACGCGCTGCGCTCCAGGTTCGACGGCATGAAGGGGGCCATGATCGCGGTCGAGGACCTCACCATGAGCGACATAGGCGGCGGGGCCAGGAACGCGCTCGTGCAGCTCAACATCCGCGGCCCGTCGCTCGAGAAGTCCCAGGAGATGGCCGAGCGCATCATCGCCCTGATGAGGAAGGCTGGCGGCTACACGGACATCGACACGACCTTCAGGACGGGCATGCCCGAGATCGGGCTGGTCCCGGACAGGGAGCGGTCCTACGCGCTCGGTATCCCGGTTGGGCTCGTGGGCATGACCTTGAGGTACGCGATCGCCGGTGACAAGATCTCGGACTTCCGCGAGGGCGGCGAGATGTACGACGTGCGCATCCGCCTGGACGACAGGCGGCGCGGCGACACCGAGACGATCGGCGGGCTCGAGGTCCGTTCCCCCATGGGCCAGCTCGTGGAGATCAGGAACGTGGCGCGGCTCGAGGACGGCAAGGGCCCCCAGTCCATCGACCGCCAGTCCGGCCAGCGCCAGGTGACCGTAATGGCGAACCTGACCGGAAAGCCGCTGAGCGAGGCCGTCGAGGAGATGGAGGGGTTCGCGGCCGCGGAGGTCAAGGAGCCGGGATACGTCCACGACTTCTCGGGGCAGGCCGAGTTCATGGAGGAGAACTTCCGCGAGCTCGGCGCGGCCCTGCTCCTCGCCATCGTGTTCATCTTCTTCATCCTCGCCTCCCAGTTCGAGAGCTTCGTGCACCCCTTCACGATCATGC
>CAZGVR010000611.1:0-1649 GCA_964528945.1 uncultured Myxococcales bacterium | reverse complement strand
TCTTTGCTTATCACCCCGAAGATGCGGTTCGAACGGGCAGGCGGAGGCGGTCGAGCAGAGCACCTCAAGCGGCGTCTTTTCGCGTCGTATGGAGGGAAGGCGCCATGGGCCTGCCGGGGTGGAGTGGGCTGAGGGTTATGGATAGAGGGGAAGGGAAGGAGACGGCAACCGATGCCAAGCTACGTGAATCCCGACAAGTGTGATGGCTGCAAGGCCCTCGACAAGACGGCCTGTCAGTACATTTGTCCGAACGACCTCATGGTCCTCAACAAGGAGATCATGAAGGCCTACAACCGGGAGCCGGAGATGTGCTGGGAGTGCTCGATCCTCTGGATGGTGAAGTTCCGCAACGGCACGCTGAAGCGCTTCAAGTTCCCAATCAGGTCGACGCCTGAGGGATCGGCGGTGCCGAATGGCGGCTTCGAGAGCACGGACGACCTGAGCACGCCGCTCCTCTTCACGGAGCCTGCCTCGAACGGTCTCGAGAAGCTGGGGGCGCTGGCCTAGAAGCTGGAAGATTGGGGAACGATCCTCTTTCGCGGGGTCCGATCGCGAGAGGCATGAAGGAGGATAGATCGTGGCGGAATTCGAGACCGTGGAGGTTTCTACCGACCTTCTGATCGTCGGTGGCGGCATGGCGGCCTGCGGGGCCGCGGTGGAAGCCGCCTACTGGGCGAAGAAGAATGGTCTGAAGGTCACTCTGGTGGACAAGGCCGCCGTGGACCGGAGCGGTGCGGTCGCGATGGGCCTCTCGGCCATCAACCAGTACGTGGGCATCAAGGATGGCGAGAACACCCTCAAGGATTACGTCAACTACGTCAAGAACGACCTCATGGGGATCACGCGCCACGACCTCGTCGCGAACATCGCGCGGCACGTGGACTCCTCGGTGCACCTCTTCGAGAAGTGGGGCCTCCCGATCTGGAAGGACGAGAAGGGCGCCTACGTGCATGAGGGCCGCTGGCAGCTCATGATCAACGGGGAGTCCTACAAGGTCGTCGTGGCAGAGGCTGCGAAGAACGCCATCGGGAGCGAGAACATCTACGAGCGAGTCTTCATCGTGGGCCCGCTCATGGATGGCGACCGCTGTGCGGGAGCGGTGGGCTTCAGCGTCAGGGAGAACAAGTTCTACGTCTTCAAGGCGAAGGCGACGCTCGTGGCCATGGGCGGCGCCGTGCACGTCTTCAAGCCGCGCTCCTCGGGCGAGGGTCTCGGCCGCGCCTGGTATCCGCCATGGAACTCCGGCTCGAGCGCCTACTTCACGATCCAGGCGGGCGCCGAGATGACCTGCCAGGAGGTCCGCTTCATCCCGGTCCGCTTCAAGGATGCCTACGGCCCGGTGGGCGCGTGGTTCCTCCTCTTCAAGGCGGTGGCGACGAACGGCATCGGCGAAGACTACATGCAGACCCGCAAGCCCGAGCTCGAGAACTGGGCTCCTTACGGGAAGGTGAAGCCGGTCCCGGCAAACCTCCGCAACTACCTCATGATGCTCGACGTCATGGATGGGAAGGCGCCCATCTACATGCAGACGGCGCGGGCGATCCAGAAGCTCTCCGAGAGCGAGACCGACGAGAAGAAGCGGAAGAAGAAGCTGAAGGAGCTCGAGTCCGAGGCCTGGGAAGACTTCCTCGACATGACGATCTCGCAGG
>CAZGVR010000610.1:0-1649 GCA_964528945.1 uncultured Myxococcales bacterium | reverse complement strand
GGTTCACGGCCGCGGTCACCTCCACGTCCTGGCCGATCACCAGGTCGGCGACCTCCCTCTCGGTCAGGCCGACCGTCACCTTCATGGCCGAGAGGTCCGTGACCTGCGCGACCGGCGATCCCTGACCGAGCATCTGGCCCCTCGAGACGAGGCAGTAGGTCACCCGCCCGGCGATGGGCGCCCTGATCGTCGTGGTCGCGAGCAGCTCCTTGGCGCTCTTCACGCCAACCGAGGCCAGATCGTACGCAGCCGTGGCGGCCTTCAAGTCCATGGTGGCCTTGTCCAGCTCGACCTGGCTGGCCGAGCCCTGGTCCACAAGCTTGCGTGTCCGCTCCTCCTGCAGGATCGCCATGTCGCGGGCTGCCGACGCCTGGGCCTGCTGCGCCTTGGCCTGCTGCACGGCCAGGCTCTGGAACCGCTTGTCCAGCTTGACCAGCGGCTGGCCCTCCTCGACGTCGTCCCCGAGCTCGAAAAGGACCTTCTTCACCTTGCCGGCCGCCTCGGCGACCACGGTGACGTCAGAGACCGCCTCGACCGTGCCGCTGGCCTCTATGAAGATCGAGGCCTCGCTCGCGGCGACCAGCGACGTCTCCACGGGCAGGGGTGGATCGTCGGGAGCCGGCTTCTCGCCCTGGGCGCGGCTGCACCCCAGGGCCCCGACGAGGGCGGCCGAGAGCACGAGCATCTGGGTCACGGGCGGCATCGAGCTGAATATCCAATTTCACCGGGCCACGGTCAAGCATCCCTTCGTTCCAGGTCCTGCCGCACGGAGCCCATGGCCAGGATCCCGAGCACGACCACTGCCATGAGCGACGCCGCCGGGGCGAGAAGGCCGGAGGCGAGGCTACCCGTCAAGTCGGATATCCCGCCGACCGCGAGCGGGCCGAGCGAGAAGCCCAGGCCCGTCTGCACCACGAGCAGGATGGCCATGCCCGTGCCGCGCTCGTCCGGCCGCACGAGATCCACGATCACGGCGGAGAGGATCGGGAACGTCAGCACCAGCAGGATCATGGCCGCGAACAGGCACGCGACGATGACGGGCCTGGAAGGCACCAGGATGGTGGCCAGCATGAACGGCATGGCGAGCAAGGAGGCGGCGACCTCGAGGAAGAGCCTCCCCCTCATGTCGCGCGCGTACAGCCGGTCGGCGAGCAGGCCGCCCATGATGCCGCCGACCACGCCGCCCACCAGCGTGGCGGCGCCCGCCAGGAGTGTCACGTCCGAGCGATCGAAGCCGCGCTCGCGCTCCAGGAACGACGGCATCCAGACGGCGTAGCCCTGCAGCGCGAACATCACGAACGCGGTCGCAGCGTAGTGCAGGACGAGGGTCCTCACCCGCAGCAGCCTTCCCATCTTGGCCGTCCAGCCCTGCACGCTCCGCCCATGCGCGGCCGCGCCGGCGAGCATGCTGGGCTCGGGCAGGATCATGACGATCGGGAGGAGGATCACGCCGGCCATCGAGAAGATCATCAGGGTCACGCGCCAGTCGAAGCGGTCGGCCAGGTGACCGCCCACGATCACGCCGAGACCGCCGCCCAGCGCCACGCCTGCCTGGAACACGGCTATGGCCACGGCGCGCCTGCGCTCCGGGAACAGATCGGAGATCAGCGAGACGCCCTCGGGCAGGGGGATCTGCGAGGCGAGGAACT
>CAZGVR010000609.1:0-1661 GCA_964528945.1 uncultured Myxococcales bacterium | reverse complement strand
CAGTGATCCCCTACGGCACGATCCTCTACTCGCCCGACGTGGAGGGCGCGAGCCTGCCCGCGGCCGCTGGCGGCGGCACGCACGACGGGTGCATGCGCGCGGACGACGTTGGCGGCGGCATCGTGGGCCTGCACATCGACGTGTTCGCCGGCCTGCGCGACTACTACCTGCTCTTAGACCCGCAGATCCCCGAGACCGTCACGCTCTACCGCGACCCCCCTCGCTGCGCGCCGTGACCTCCGGCAGCACCCTCTCAGTTGATGCCTATGACCCGCAAGCCGCTCGCGCGCGCCGCCAGTGCGAGCGCCGAGTCGTGGGTTGCCATCGTGATCCTCGTCCCCTCCTGCTCCTGCCACAGGAGGGCCGTTGCGAGGTGGATCGCGTCCAGCGTCCCGAGCGCGGTTGGCATGGGCTGTGATGCCCGCCTGAGCACGGTCCACGTCGGCTCGACCAGCGTGAATCTCTCCAGCAGGGCCAGCACGCTCTCGCGGCGCAGGCCGATCTCCTCGTCCCCGAGCCCCCTCGAGAGCCTCAGCCGATCCAGTGTGCGAAGGCACTCTGTCTCCACCAGGCCGCTCGCCACGGCGCTCTCGATCCGCGGCCACTCCTCCATCGAGTCCGGCTGGCGCAGCACGACCCTCAGGATCACCGAAGAGTCCACGTAGTGGACCGCGGTCATCTTCCGTTCTCCCGCTCCTCGAGCAGGAGCGCGACCACGTCGATCCCCGTGTGGAGCGGTGGGGGAAGGCGGAAGCGTCCCGGCTTCTGCGGCCCGCTCCCCGACGGTCTTCGCACGGAGAGGGCCTCCCGCCCGGGGGCCACGGGCACGAGGCGGGCGACCGGGATGTCGCGGCTCATCACGGTGATCGTCTCGCCCCTGCGCGCCCGCCTGACGTACTCGGACAGCCTCGACTTGAGCTTGGCCACGTTCACATCGCTCATGGACCTATTATGACCTCTTATGGTCACATCGTCAATGCTCTTTCGGTCGCGGTCGCTCTCGCCATGGAAGGATCCGGCCTGCCCGCCTGACGTACTCGGACAGCCTCGACTCGAGCCTGGCCACGTTCACCGTGCTCATGGACCAATCATGACCCGATGGAAATGTGCGCTCAATGACTGCGAAATGGCACCGCTCTGGTCATCGGACGAGCCGGGATGCGAGGTCGTGGTGATGCCGATGAAGTCGTGCCGATGATTATCGGGAACACCCTCGGTTCCTCATCCGGCGGATTGATCGATGATCTTCGAGTCTCCAACACGGCGCTTTACACACGGGACACTGCTCCCTTCACGCCACAGAGGTATCTCTCGGTCAGGGGGGACACGGTCGCGTTTTTGGACTTCAACTCGGAAGCATCCGGAATCATCCTAGACGTTACCGGCAATGGGCAAGACGCGGAGATCGTCAACGGCACGCTGGTGCAGGACTACTGCCACCTGCCATAACGCCGGTTCACTGACCATCCCCTAACCCTCAACAAGCATCCCGGGTCGCACCGCGCGCCAAGGAGAACGGCATGCATGCGTGTGGACTGAGACGCCTGCCCTTCGGCAGCAAGGTGGCCTGCGACCACGTGTTGACGCCCGTCGCGCTCACGGCACAAGCAGCACGATCTCGATCCTGCGCGCGCCCACCCCCGGGTCTGCCGGCGGGAACC
>CAZGVR010000608.1:0-1664 GCA_964528945.1 uncultured Myxococcales bacterium | reverse complement strand
GGGCAGGCACATGACCACGGTCCTCCACCCGTTCGCGCCCAGGTGCCTCACTAGCTTCAGCGGCCGGAGCGCCCCGACCCTGGCGAGGGGCGGGAAGTAGGGGGCCACGACGAGCACCGTGCGCATATCACCCATCATGCCCGAAGCCTGCCGATGGGCACAAGACGCGCTGGCCGTCGCGGGCTTGGCCTTCGCACCGGATACCGCTTATATCGTCCCTGATGCCCCCACCGTCCCATACGTCGGCCCTGAGGTCCTTCGTTTCGAGCAACCGCGGCCCGATCCTGGCGTGCCTGCCGCTCGCGGCCCTCGCCGTCCTGTCAGGCTCGCAGACGCTCGCCTTCGATGTGTGGATACCGACGATCCTGGTCCTCGCCGTGGCCTGCGGCCTTGCCGTTGCCGTCGCGGCCTTCCACCGGCCGCCCATCGCGGTCGGGCGCGGCTGGATCGCGGCCGTGCTGGCGCTCGGGATCGCCTTCCGCGTTGGCGCGATGTCATCCGATCGGATGGTCTGCACGGACGCGGCCCGCTACCTGTGGGACGGGAAGGTCCTTGCAAACGGCCTGAACCCATATGCCCACGCCCCATCATCACCAGCGCTGGATCACCTGAGGACCGATCCGATCGACTACCGGATCAACATGCCGGAGGTACGCACGCCTTACCCGCCGCTGGCCGAACTTGTCTTCCTGCTGGCGTACGCCCTCACACCCGGCAGGCTCCTCGGATACCAGATGATCAACCTCGTCCTGGAGGTGGGAGCCTGGCTCATCCTCCTCGGCCTCCTCGAGCGCCTGCGCCTTCCCATGGCCAGGATCCTGCTCTTCGCCTGGGCGCCGCTGCTCGTGATCGAGGGGTACCTGCCCGGCCACTCGGACGTGCTCGCGCTGCCGCTGATCTGCCTGCTGATCCGGGGAGTGCTCTCGGGTCGACCCGCGCTGTGCGGGCTCTCCCTTGCGGCCGCGATCATGGTCAAGCCCCTCGCGGTGTTCCTCGTCCCTGCGGCCGCTCGCGAGCTCGGGATCAGGGGCGCATCCAGGATGCTCGCCGTATGCTGCGCGGTCCTTGCCGCGGTTTACGTCCCCATCCTGATCTCCGGGCCGGCGCACCTCGGACCCATGGCCCTGATGGCCGCCAGGTGGTCCTTCAACGGCATCATCGTCAAGCTCCTCGGGACTGCCCTCCCGGAGACACCCCTCAGGATCGCCTCCTTCGCGGTGATGGCCGCCCTCGTGGCGGCCGGAACGGCGCTCGGCCGCGACTTCCTCTCGAGGTGCCTGATCTCCATGGCTGCCGTCTTCGCGATGAGCCCAGTGGTCTACCCCTGGTACGTCGTCTGGATCGTCCCCCTGGTCGTGCTCCGGCCGGATCCCGCGCTCATCGCGCTCTCGATACTCATCCCGATCACGGACATCGCGGCCATCGGGGCCTCCTTCGAGGGCAGGGGCGTGGCGCCGCTGTGGTCCACCCTGGTGGCATTCCTGCCCTTCCATGCACTGATGATAGCCGGTCTGGCTGGCGGCTGGGGGATGTTCGAGCGCAGGCTTGCGTGCAAGCCTGTGGATCGGGAAGATGGGCGTTCATCTCTGCCCTAGGGGAAGGAAGGAGCCAGGGACTTGAGCGGATGCGGTAGTGCCCTGCTTCGGCGGTACGGAGGCCTGGCA
>CAZGVR010000607.1:0-1705 GCA_964528945.1 uncultured Myxococcales bacterium | reverse complement strand
TTCCAGGAAGATCGAGACGTAGACGCTGGATGAGTCGTAGGCCAGGCACGCCTGCATGGAGTAGTCGGTCTTGCCCGCCCAGCTCGAGGATCCGGAGACGATGTGGTTCATGCCGAGCGTGGTGCAGGGGTAGCCCGCGTCCTCCCAGTCGGAGATCGAGCCGTCGATGTTGATCGTGTCCGGGGAGATGGGCGCGATCACGATCGACTCCTCGAACCCGTGGGCGGGCAGGGCGAACGCCAGGAGGACCGGAAGGGCAGGGCAGGCGATCGTGCGTGCATCGATGCGCGTCTCTCTCGTCATGCCACGAATCTAGCAGCAGCCCGTTCCTGCCGGCAAGGACCCGGGCACGAGCCTCGGGTGCGCGGATGCGAGGCACCGGGCATGGGGCCACGGGTTGATATACCACACAATGTGTGATAAAACACCCTGCGTGGGGATCGTCTTCAAGGAGATTGCCAGGCGTCGATACGCCTACCTGGTCACGCGGGTCGGCCGGAGGGTCCAGCACAGGTACCTGGATCCGGCCGACAGCGCAGCGGTCGCGACCCTCGTCGAGGAACAGCGCTACTCGGGCGCCCTGCCCGAGGGGATCCATGCCCTGTTCTGGGATGCGGATCCCAGGCGGACACATCTCCGCAGGAACCGGCGATACGTGATCGAGCGGATCCTGGAGCTGGGGGACCTCGAGGCCGTGCGCTGGATGGAGCGTGCATACGCGGGCCGCGAGATCCTGCAGGTGCTTAGGACGAGCCGGAGCCTCGACGAGAGGTCACTGGGGTTCTGGCTTCTGTGGTTCGGAGGAGACCATGTACCGGAGCACCATGGGCGGGAAGAAGATCTCCCTGGTGAGGAGGCTGGGTCGAGCGCTCGCGGATCGGCGCGCCGTGCTGGCGGGCGGAAGCGGGCTCGCCCTACGTCTAGGGCACCATATCCCTTCCTCGATGAGGTAGCGTCTTTCGAGGGCATCCACGTGGCCGGCATCCTCGACATCGCGTCGATGAAGATGGTCGCGGTATGCCAGAGGGGATCGAAGCGCGACTTCTTCGACCTGTACGCCGTGCTGGGGCGGATACCGTTCCACGCGGTCGCGTCGAACGCGGTTCGAAGGTACGGGAAGGACCGCCTGAACCCCGTGCACGTGGGCAAGTCGCTCATGTACTTCGCGGATGCCGAGTCCGATCCGGATCCCGCGCTCACGTCGAGGGGCACGGTCGAGTGGGGAACGGTCAAGCGGTTCTTCGTGGACCACGTGCGGCAGTTCGTCCTGGACCTGGATGCGGCCGCCAGGGAGTTCCCGGGAGGGCGGTGAAGGAGATCCCGGCGAGTCGGCAGGAAACCTTTCGCCCCTTCGCGGCGATGACCGGGCCGCTGAACTGGACAGGGGTGACGCACATGCGGGCGATCCTCGCGGCAGCGGCCTTCACGGCGTGGGCCCTCCCGCCCGGGGTCGACCCGGACGTCGCGGACATGGTCGAGACGATCGTCGAGGAGCAGGGCGGGGCAATGCTGGCCGAGTCCATGGTGGCGGATCTGATCGGCGAGCCGGTGGCCTCGGCCGCCGGCAGGCCTCGACTTGCAGGGCTCCTTCCGGTGCTGGTCCTCAGGATGACGCTGGTGTTCCCGTCGCGGGGCAAGGGGCTCCGCTGGGACGTGGTCGTTTGCCTGGTCTGGCCGCTCGGGTGAGCGGGCGGAGGTGCGGGGG
>CAZGVR010000606.1:0-1712 GCA_964528945.1 uncultured Myxococcales bacterium | reverse complement strand
ACCTCGGGAGTGATGGCGTTCGGCTTGGGCGGCGGCGGGTCGTCGTCGACCCCCCCCCTACCCTTCTTCCCGCCCTTGCCCTTGTTCCCGCCCTTGCCCTCGCCCGTGATGACCGGACTGCGATCCTTGCCGTCCACGGTCACCTTGCCGAACCAGATGCCGATCTTGGCCTTCTTCTTCACGCTGCCGTAATCGATCCCGTCCACGATCAGTCTGCCTTCCACGATCAGGACCTGCGTGTGGTCCAGGTCGAAGGAGACGTTCTCGCCCTCCTTGGCCAGGGCAGAGACCTTGGCGCCCGGGCTGATGGTCACGGTGTAGCCGGCGAGCGAGTGCTCGGACACCTGGTTCGTGTAGAACTCGATGAGCTTGGCCTTGGGCGCGGCCTCGCCCTGGGCCGGCACGCCGTCCACGAAGACGGCCCCGTGGTCGACCTTCACGGACGAGCCCTTCTCGAGCTTGCCGAAGTAGAGATCCCCCACGACGATCCCGTCCTCCCTCACGCGCACGACCGTGCCTGCCAGATCTATCACGGTCACCTGCGCGCCCTTCTCGACAGCTGGCGACTCCTCGAGCGGCGAGTACGGCACGATCGTGACCTCGTGGCTGCCGACCGTGAGGACGAAGGCGTCGAGCGGCAGCGACTTCGACGGCTCGAGCGGCTCGACCGTCACCTCGGGCTTCCCCTCCTTCGAGACCTTCAGCTCGACGACCGCGAGATCCGGGGACGTGCGCAGCTCGCCGCCCTTGCCCTCGGTCCCCCAGATGCCCACTGTCAGGGTGAGCTTCTCTCCGGGCTTGACCAGGGAGTGCTCCGATCCCTTTGTCGGGTAGTCCCTGTCGAACGACACCGTGTCGCCAGGCTTGATCGTGACCAGGTTCTTCTTGCCGGAGAAGGCCGGCTCATCGAACGAGATCCACTTGCCGCCGCAGCACTCCAGCTCGCCGCCGAAGCGGATCGAGGTCGGATCCGGCTGCGCCGCGCTCGGCCTGTCGCTCACGAACGCGTGCGGCTCGCCGTCCACGATCGCCGGAACAACGGTGACGTGCAGCCCCCAGCCGTCGCACGACTCGAACGGCCAGGCCGAGACCGTGTACTCGACCCCGAAGGCGGCCACGGCGGGCGAGGTGACGCTTCCCTCCGTGGCATTGGGCGCGGCCGTGGAGCCTCCAGCGTTGCCTGTTGCTGCGCCCGAGCCGCCTGTTGCTGCGCCCGCCCCGCCTGACGTCGGCTCGCCGCCCGCTGCAGACGGTTCGACAGCCCCGCTGCCCGGCCTGGCGGCCGACGGGCCGCAGGCCGCCTGGACCAGCGCACAGAACAATGCCGCCCCCGTGACGGCCATGCCGCCAGCGGCGTGCCTGCTGTTCATGATAGCCATGAGCCTTCCGTATCACATTTCGGAGCGCAGGGAACGGGGGGGCCTTCCACGACCATGTAGCCGATTTCATTGCCGAGCGGCGGCATCATCCGATCGCGTGGACACGGGACACGTCCAGGATTTGAATGGGGCGATAGTTGAAAAAAGGGGCGGGAGCCGTTCGGATCACGCCCGTTCCGCCGGAACCGGTCCTTTCCGGGGCCGATAGCAGGACTCGGAAGGCCGAGGTGGAACTGGCGAAATCCGGTGCGCCGCGACTTATAGGCCGGGACCACGATTTTGATTCGGCAATAGTCGGAAGAGATAATATGATTTCCAGGTTGTCCAGGGATC
>CAZGVR010000605.1:0-1715 GCA_964528945.1 uncultured Myxococcales bacterium | reverse complement strand
GGGGTGAGCGAGCGTGGCGTCCGCTGGATCGTCCAGGAGTACGAGATAAAAAAAAAGGGTTTTCGCTCCGGGTCCTAGACGAAGTGCGGGCAGCCGAGGTCGAGCTGGCCGACCGGGCGCGGCTGCTGGGCGACGAGCCCCCCGTCATCGACTTCTACGCGGAGCCCGAGCACGTCGGTGATGACCGTTTCTGGGAGCTTTGCGTGCTCAAGACCACGACGCGCACGATGCACACGGTCCGGTACGGGAGCTTCGTCGCCCGGGTCGTCCACCTCTACGATCAGAAGGACAAGCCGGAGGGGGGAACAGTGCGGGTGTACATTTCCCGCGATCTCCTGGCCCTGGTACACGGGAAGAAACGCTTCACGATGGACGTGATGTCTGCCATCGGGAGGCTGCGGTACCTGGAGAACAAGTCTCGGGACGATACCGTGGAGGAGATGATGCGACGGCATGGGGTCAAGGTCTCGACAGGCACCGTCACCAACTACGCGTTGGAGTTCCTCGTCAGGTTCGAGCTGTACCACCTCCGGCACTTTGACTGGCTGGTGGAGGCCATGAGGAAGGACGGCGGCTACGTGCTCGGGCTGGACGGGACCGGCGACGGCGCAAGCGACCGGATCCTGCTGCTGATGGACCTCCTCACGGGGTGGGCACTGTCCTGCGGCGGAATCCCGTCGGAGAGGGAGAATTACATCACGCCCCATCTCGAGGACCTCAAGGTGAGGGCGGGGCCTCCCCTCGCCATCGTCAGGGACATGGGGCCCGGACTGCGCAAGGCGTGCGAGAGTGTGTTCCCGGGCAGACCGACGCGGGAGTGCAACTTCCACTTCCTGCGTGATGTCGGCGAGGACATGATGGAGGACACCTACCTGAAGCTCAGGAATGCCATGATCGACGAGAATGTCAGGCCCGACCTCGACAGGCTGCGCAAGGAGCTCAACGCCGAGGCTGTGGCACGGGGCGTCGACCTCCGCGACACCATGGACGCCCTCAAGGGGGGCGTGCCGGCGGAGGACATCGGGACGGCCGTCCTGGCGGAGACCTATCACCTCGTGTCGTGGGTCCTCAACTATCGCGAGGAGGCGCACGGGCTGCGGTTCCCCTACACCCTTCCCTGGATGGACCTCTACCGGAGGTGCAGGACGGCGCAGGAGGCCGCGTCGCTGATCGCACGGACGGCGGAGCGGGCAGGGACCGACGGACGGAACATCGAGAAGGCTCGGGAGATCGTCCTCCGGCGGGTCCGCGGCAGAGGGCATCGGTCGATCGACGGCATCGGACGACGGCTCGAGGATGCCTACGGAATCTTCTCGGAACTGAGGGGGATCCTCAGGATCACCGAGGACAAGGGCGACATCCCAAGAGACCAACTCCTCCTGTCGTACGAGGACGCATCGAGGATGGAGCGGGAACTGACGGCGTTCAGGGACAGGCTCGAGAAGGACAGGAAGAAGCGCACCATCACGCCAGAGGGAGAGGTCATCCTCTACCACATCAAGAACCACTGGGACGGGCTCGCGGTGCCGAACATCACCGTGACCGTGGACGGCAAGCCGAGGAAGGTCGCCGTCCCCCGGGCGATAAGCCAGGCGGACAGCAGGTTCGGCGTGGTGAAGACCGGCATCAGGCAGCGGACGGGAAGGAAGGCCACCGGGCACGAACTGCACATGTACGGAGCGATCCTGTGCCTCGTCCAGAACCTGCACTCCGCC
>CAZGVR010000604.1:0-1719 GCA_964528945.1 uncultured Myxococcales bacterium | reverse complement strand
CCATGAGCTTGATAGTGGGCCCGCCGGCCCCTCAGGCTCGAGAGGTACTCCGGGACGACGCGCAAACCGAAGGCGGCCCGAACCCTGACAGGAGGGAGCTACGTGCCAGGCGCGGGCGGCGGTGGGACCGGCGGCTCGTCCCTGTGCAGCGGAACGGCAGGCGGCGGGTATGCAGGAGTGGCCGAGGCGATCAGCGAGCTCCAGCCGGCGCCAATCGCCGGGATCAGGATCTCAGGAGATCGAGCATCTCGCGGGGGGAAACTACCACTACTGCATTGCGGGTTCTTGCCGGGAAGTGCCGGGAGTTCCCGGTGACGAGGACCGCCCCTGCAGCGGAAGCCACCTCCAGGAACGGCTGATCCGCCGGGTCCGGTAGCTGCACCTTCAGAGGTGGCGCGACCACGTTCGTCGAGTAGGATCTCAGGAACTCGCCGAGGGTCTCGGCGTCAACGGGTTCTATGTCCAGCTCCGGTCGCCCCAGCACGGCCTCGTACTCGGCGAGTATCCTGGCGTCCACGCATGTTTCGAGGAAGCCCTCGATCGCCAGGTCCAGGATGCGGGCGCAGGTGCCGCCTCCGGTGATCATGCCGGAGACGAGGACGTTCGTGTCGAGAACGACCCTCACTCGCGCCCCTTGCGCTCCTTCCGGGCCGCGCTCACCACGGCCTCCACGACCGATGCCCCCCCGCGATCCCGGCCCCTGCGTGCGGCACGCGCGCGTATGCGATCGACGGCGGCGCGCGCCCTGGCCCGCCTGATCGCCGCTACCTCCTCCTCGACCGTGTCGGGGCCGACCTGCGTCAGGATCGCGAAGGGACGGCCGTTCGCCGTCACCACGATCTCGCGCTCCTTCGCTATGTCCCTCCGGAGGGCGGCCGTGCGTTCCCTGAGATCGCGTACCGTGATGAACTTCATGGCGTCGTCCTCCTCTTCGTCACGTTTCGTACATTTTTAACGTACATTATTATGACCATATTGTCCACACGCCCTGGCGTGAGGGCTCCCGCTATGGAAGGCGGAAAGCGTGGCGGAATGAGGTTCTGAACGATGGGCGGCACGGACCGTAACCGAGGGGAGCCACGTGATCCCTTGGAGCAATCGCCATAGAAATCGATCGTTGACATCGGTTCGGCACATAGGAGAATGGGAATATCCAAAGGAGGTGGACACGAGAACGCTGATCGCCAAGGTAGAGTATTCTGTGATCTTGCTTCTCGGTCTCGTTGCTGCCGAAGGGTGCGGCGACGATGGCGGAGGACAGAGCCCCGGAATCCTCGAATTCGGAATGTACTGCCAGGACGACTCGGATTGCGTGCCCGGGCTCACGTGCGAGGAATGGGATTCCACAAGCAAGTATTGCACGCAGTATTGCATTTCCAACGAAGACTGCAACGACGTGATCGGGGGCCTGATCTGCTCCTCCTCCCGCAGTTTCTGTATCGACCTGTGCCCGCTCGGCACCTGCGCCGGTGAACTCACCTGCGACGACTACACAGAGATTTGCTCTTAGCATCATTGATGCTAAGAGCGGCCAGGACGAATGGGAGGCAGTGCGACCGCAACCCCGGTACGGCCGCGTGGATCGAGGCGCTGGAGAAGCTCCACGTGCAGGCATGCGGCGACCTCTTCGCGAGCTGCTGCGGCGGCGAGAAGTGCGACACGCGGGGAAGACCGGTCGCGCAGTGCGACGCGGTCCGCGACGGCGTTCCCCGGTCTTTC
>CAZGVR010000603.1:0-1767 GCA_964528945.1 uncultured Myxococcales bacterium | reverse complement strand
CGTGACGCTCCTCGTCGCGGTCACGGTCGATGTGTGCGACCCCGTTGTGAGGGTCATGGATTTCAGGATGGGAGCGGCCATGCCGAAGCGGGGGTCCTTCTGCAGGGAGTAGACGATGTCCGTTCCGTCCGGCCAGTGGCTCTCGCCTGTCCCGTCCTTGCGCTTGGTGCTGCTCGAGTCCCGTCCGTCCGGGAAATGCACGGCGTGGATCTCGTCGAGGGCGTCGGTCTTGGTGTACGCATACACGGTGGAGATCCCCTCGGACGTGGTGACGTCGACTCGCGCGGTCGGGCCGATCTCCGAACGGGTCAGGCCCATGCCGCCATCGAGGGGATCCGTCTCGCTCGAGAGCCTTCCCAGGTCGTCGTACCCGAACTCCCAGTCGAACCCGCGGGGCTTCACCAGCCGGTACATGAGGCCGCTGCGCGGCCCGGAGTAGTAGTCGAAGTCCCAGACCTCCACGGCTGGCGTGGTGAACGTGTCGAGCATATCGATCGCGTCGATGGAGAGGAGAGACCTCTGCCCTAACGGCGCGACGATGGCCGTTGCCTTGCCGTCTGCGTCGCGCTCGATCGTGGTCACGTTTCCCTCGCCGTCGGTCACGGTCACGAGCCACCCGTCCGCGTCGTACCCGAAGGTGTGGATAGGCTCGCCGGAGATCGTGCCCAGGGTGGACATGTGCTTGCCGCTTTCGTCGAAGCGGTAGAGCATGGTCCCGTCCTCGCTCGGCACGGCCATGTCCCCGATACCGAAGGTCGGGAAAGGGGAGTTGATCCTGCGGACTCGAGCGTTGTACTCGTCCGTCACGTACAACGAGCCATCAGGCGACAGCGCGATGGAAAGAGGATACTCGAAGCGCGCGGCGGTTGCCGGACCGCCGTCTCCGGTGTACCCGCGTGTCCCGTTGCCGGCGATCGTGTAGATGATGCCGTCGGGCCGGACCCTGAGGACTCGCTGGGCATAGGATGCAGCCGCCGAGACCATGGTGAAGTACACGCTGCCGTCAGGCCCGACGTCGATGCGGCGCGGGAGGGAGAGGCCCGTCGAGGTGGCCTTCAGGCCGTCGCCGAGGTACACGCCGCCGCCGTTCCCGGCCATTGTCGAGATCGTGTTGTCCGGGGCGATCTTCCGGATCCTGTGGTTCATCTGGTCGACGACGTAGATGTTTCCGGATCCGTCCTTGGCCACGTCCGAGGGGTAGGACAGCTTTGCCGCGAGCGCATGGCCGCCGTCGCCCGAGTAACCGTTGGTGCCGGTGCCGGCCACGGTCCAGATGCGGCCCGAGGGGTCCACCCTCAGGATCCTGTGCGTGTAGTTGTTGTCGCCAATGTAGATCTGCCCATCGTCGTCCACGAAGATGCCTTCCGATACGACCGGGACCGAGGTGGCGTCCGACCCGTTGTAGGAATCGAGGAAGGGCGCCTTGATGCCGTTGCCGGCCACGGTCTCGATGGTGCCGCCTACCGTGAACCTCCTTATCCGACGCTGGAGCGTATCGGACACGTAGATGCGGCCGTCTGGGCCCAGAGCAATGTCCCAGATGGTCCCGAACTGTGCGTTCCTGGCCAATCCACCGTCCCCGCACGGTCCTGAGGTACACGTGCCGCCTCTGCCTGCCACGGTCCAGGTGCGGCCGTCCGCATCGACGTGGTAGATCCTTCCGAAGCCCGTGACGTAGTAGGTGCCATCCGGCGCGGCGGCAATTCCTCGGGCGCTGATTCCCTGCCCCAGCGCCTGTACACCCTCGCCCATGTAGTACTGGGTGCC
>CAZGVR010000602.1:0-1770 GCA_964528945.1 uncultured Myxococcales bacterium | reverse complement strand
TGGTGGTGGGCGCCAAGGCCGGTGCGGGAGCCCCGGGAGAGGGAGAGGGAGAGGCAGGCTCCTGCTGAACGGGCGCCGGCGCCGGCGGTATCTTCTCCTGGGCAGGGGCCTGTGCCGCGGCCACTGGAGGCGTCGAAGGCTTTGCCGCGGCCATGCCACGCGAGGTCCTGGAAAGGGACTGGTCCGGCTTCCTCTCCTGCACGAAGCTGACCGGCTGCTTCCGGTCGTCGTCGAACGGCACGGGCACGGTGCCCGGCGGAGTGCCGCCGTCCTCGACCGTGGCCTTGTCCGACGCGCCCGTTCCCTCCTCCCGGTATCCCGGGACCAGCGAGCCGTAGGTAGGCACCATGCTCGGGAGGAAGTTGGCGAGCGCCTCGGAGAACAGGAGGGGGGACTTGAACCTGTCCCTGGTGAAGAGCGCGAGCGCCCTGCGGACAGTGTAGTCGAGCGGCTTGGGCACGCCGGGCTTGAGATCGGACACGTCCTTGAACGAGGGGATCCGGCCCGCGCCCCTGGGAATGCCCTCGGGCCAGGGGAACTGGCCCGTGAGCATCCTGTACAGGATCACTCCCACGGAGAAGATGTCGGTGGCCGGCTCGGACTTGCCCTCCCTGACCTGCTCCGGGGCCCTGTAGGGGCGATCGGCCGGCCTGTCGGCCTCCGCCGGGGCGAGCGCCTTCTTCACGTGACGCTCGCCGATCTCTGCGAGCTTGACGACCGCCTCGCCCTGGGGGCCCTCCACGACGAACACGTCCCGCGGCGTGAGGTCGTCGTTGGTGATGGACTGCGAGTGGAGAGCCTCCAGCGCTCCCAGGATCTGGTGGACGAGCCAGGCCGCGAGCGCGGGATCCATGCCGTCCGAGTGCTCGACCATGACCTCGTCGAGCGTCCGCCCGTGCAGGAAGCGGCGCACGATCACCGGCGATCCGGCCTCGTCCTGGGCCACGAGGACTATGTCGCCCAGGCCCGGGTGGCCTATGGCGGCCGCCTTCGCCACCTCGGCCATGTACGGCTGCGCCACCGCCTGGTTGCGGCCCAGGCTCGGATGGAGCATCTTCAGCGTGACCGCATCGCCCGTGGTCTCGTCCGTGGCCTTGAACACGCCGCCTATGGAGCTTCCGCCGAGGATCGACCCGATCCTGAACCGCCCGAGCACGGTCTTGCCGACCATCCGCTCCCCGAGGGCGATGGGCTTGCCCGTCGCAGGGCAGAAATGCATCAGGTCGTCATGATCCAGGCTGCAATGGAGGCACTTGGCCATCGCGAAACTCCCGAAGGTCTGCCCCGATGGACTCTGTCGGAGCCCGCGACCTTTGGTTCACCCGCACGATTAATTACGGGAAAAGTGCCCTCCTGTCCATGAAAAGTTTCGTGGATGGCCCCCTCGCCGGCTTGACCTCGCACGGGGTTCGGATATGTTCGCCTCATGACTGAAGGACGGAGCGACGGGCCGGAGGACGGGAAGGCGACGGGCGGGGACGCGGCACCGCCGGCGGCGGCCGACCAGGCCGCCGCGGCCACGGAGGTCAGCCAGATAGGGATAGAGGAGGAGATGCGCTCGGCGTACCTCGACTACGCCATGAGCGTCATCATCGGTCGCGCCATCCCGGACATCCGCGACGGCCTCAAGCCCGTGCACAGGCGGATCTTCTTCGCGATGCACGAGGGCAAGCTCCTCCACAACCAGCCCTACAGGAAGTCGGCGCGCGTGGTCGGGGACGTCATAGGTAAATATCATCCACACGGCGACGCTGCCGTGTACGATGCGCT
>CAZGVR010000601.1:1105-1786 GCA_964528945.1 uncultured Myxococcales bacterium | reverse complement strand
GCCGGTGTGGCGAGGGAGGCGCCCAGGGTGGGCAGCGGCCCGAGCGGCTTGTGGTCGTGCAGGTAGTAGGGGAGGACCACCATGACCGCGGAGGCGGCCACGCCGACCAGGAACGTGAACTGGGCGATGTAGAAGCCCCAGGACACGTCCCTGGACAGGCCCGTGATGCCCAGGCCGACCTGGAGCTGCCTCAGGTAGAAGCCCACGCCCACGCCGATCACGACGAGGAGGAAGGCCATCCAGCCCCAGTACCTCCCGCTTCCCTTGAGCGCCTTGTCGATCATTGCCGCCTCACACCAGGTAGTAGACCTCGGGCTCGGTGCCGAGGTTCGGCTTGCGCCTCAGGTTGAAGTTCTCGGCGAGGAGCCTGCGGACCGGCGAGGCCGCGTCCGTCACGTCCCCGAAGAGTAGCGCTCCCTCCGGGCAGGCTTCCACGCACTTGGGGCCCTCGCCCCTCGCGAGCCGCTCCACGCAGAACGTGCACTTCTCGACCACGCCCTTTGCGCGCGTGGGGTACCCGGGGTCGATCTCGGCGAGGCTCTTCCTGGGATCGGTCCAGTTGAAGGAGCGGGACCCGTACGGGCACGCGGCCATGCAGAACCTGCACCCTACGCACCTGTGCATGTCCATCATGACGATGCCGTCGGCCTCGCGCTTCCAGGTCGCCTTGGTCGGGCAGAC
>CAZGVR010000601.1:0-1095 GCA_964528945.1 uncultured Myxococcales bacterium | reverse complement strand
TCGACCATGTACTCGTGCGCCTGGTCAGGGAACGCTCCCTCGAAGTGCTCCTTCCACACCCACTTCATCTCGCGGCGCGGATCCTCGATCAGCGGCACGTTGTGGATGGAGTGGCACGAGTCGATGCACGCGGTGCAGCCGTCCTTCATCGGGCACTGCCTCGTGTCGATCACCGTGCCCCGCTGCTTCGCGGTCATCGGGGTCGGTGCCGGCCCGGTGATGGGCGGCCGGCTAGCGAGGGCCTTCAAGGCCGTGCCCGTGCCCAGACCGGCCGCGGCCAGTCCGGCGATCCCGAGGAACCTGCGTCTCGTGGTCTTCTCCATGGCTACTTCCCCTCCTGCGTGACGTGGCAGTCCCAGCAGTAGGGCGCGACCCCGGCGTACGCGTGGCACTTGTCGCAGAACTGGGCCCTCTCGCCATGGCAGTCCAGGCAGGTGTTGGTGAGGCTCTTCTCGTGCACGAGCCCGTCCTCGCCCGTGAAGTAGTGGTCGCCGCTGCGCACGACCTCGTCCCGCCACCGGTTCAGGATCTGCATGTGGCCCTCGCGCATGGTCTCCTTTGCCTGCACGCACTGGGTCCCAGGCTTCGCCTTCGCCAGCTCCGGCGCCCCGGCCTCCGTGCCCATGGCGTTCGACCAGAAGAACGGGAACAGCGCGAATGCCGCGAACAGGACGAGGCCCGCGATGATCTTTCCGCCGTCGTACATCAGGCTCCCTCCTCCCCGGCTTGCTCCATGCCCTCGAACGGCTCCTTCCGGAGGTCGGTCGTCCTCTCGTTCTCGCCGTCCATGACGAGCGCGTTGCCAACGAGCTCGTGCACCCCGCACACGCCGACGCCCGGCGCCCAGTACTCGACGAGCGGCACGAGCGTGGCCTTGTCGATCGCGCACACGCACGCGAGCATGTTCACGCCGTGCACGTCGCGCACGTACTTGACCGCGTTGCCGCGCGGCAGGCCGCCCCTGAGCCTGGCCTCCATGTTCTCGTCCGTGCCGAGCCCGGCGCCGCCCGCGCAGCAGAAGGTCTGCTCCCGGATCGTGTTCTCGGGCATCTCGTGGAAGTTGTTGCAGACGTTCCTCAAGATGTAGCGCGGCTC
>CAZGVR010000600.1:0-1788 GCA_964528945.1 uncultured Myxococcales bacterium | reverse complement strand
CGAGCCCTTTCGTCTACCTTCAGCCCCAATCCCGCGCGCTAGCGCGGGATTGGGGTGAACTTCCCAAGAGGGGCCAGAGCGGTGATGGTTTCGATGCACTCGGTCTTTCGGTCATCTCGATCCGCAACGATTCGACTCCCGTGAGACTAATCGAGACGAGTCCCGCACCAGGGCCAGAGGACATACTTCATTACTCGAAGATGATCGACAGGGTGAAGCATCTCTACCTGTCGCGTTTTCCTCACGAGTGAGATCGACCGAGTTCCCGCCTGATTCGCGATACCAGTTCTTCACCACCCTCGATCTCGCATTCCCAGATCACGATGACCCTGTAGCCGAGCGCGCGCAGCTGCCGCTCCTTGCCTCGATCCCTCGCTCGATTCGCCTCGAACTTCTCCATCCACCAGGCCCTGTTCCTCTTCGGGACAGTGGCGCGTTCGCAGCCAGGATGAGCGTGCCAGAAGCAGCCGTGGACGAAGACGACCCACCTCCTTCTCCTGTTGGCAAGATCCGGGGAACCCGGCAGGTCGCGATTCGAAACCCTGTATCTGTACCCCAGGCCATGAACGACACTGCGTATCGCCAGTTCGGGTACCGTGTCTCGTCGTTTCTGGGAGGCCAATCGCTGCGATGTCGGGGGGTCGGTCCGAATCTGGTTCCGACGCTTCATTGCATGCATCAGGTCGTTCGAGCGTGGTCGCTGACGAGATCGATGAATCCGGGTGGGAACCGAAGGCTCCCTTTCCTGGTTCTATGCAGAAATCCTTCGGTCGCTCTCACCGATAGTCGGGTGGTCGGGTATCGCAGGAAATCCTCGAGGGCAGGACGCGGACGTGACATGGGCCATGCGGAGACGTCGGCCACGTGTCTCTTACCACCGATGCTCCAGACCGACCTCGGCCACGCGCCCCTGCGGTGCAACTCCTCGTCTCCACTCGGATCGTAACGACCTGGCTCCCGGAGGCGCTTCCCGATCCATTCCGCCACGTCCACCGTGACGGCGTTCCCCACCAGCTTCCATCTGTGACACGAACGCGCGACCTCCTCGGAAGGCTTCGTCCAGTCCGGTTCGAAGCCCTGCATGCGCTCGGCATCGCGTATGTCCGGCTTCACTATCGCACCCGACCTGAGGACGATTGCCGGCGGCGAAGGTATTCCGATCGTCGACCCACCCTTCAAGGTCGGGACGGCGTCATACGCCCAGCCGAGCCCCCTGATGCCTTCGGTCCAGTAGAATCCGCAAGCAGCCTTCCGCCATCCCTCATGCGTGGGCATTCGCTGCTCGCCGACGTCGTCGACGAGCAGGACGTCCCTGGGGTCACCGGCCTTGGATGCGAGTATGTAGACGCGCTCCCTGCGCTGCGGAACTCCCATGGAACGCGAGTCGACCACCCTGTACGCCCAGTCGTAGCCCAGATTTTCCAGGGCGGTCACGATCACCTCAAGGGCTTCCCCACCGCGCAACTGGAGCATGAAAGGTACGTTCTCGAGAAGGAGCCACGGTACTTCCCTGGTCCCGAGCAGTCTGAAGACCTCTGCAACCAGGCCCGATCGCGCTCCCCGTATCCCGGCCGCAAGGCCAGCTTGACTCAGATCCTGACAGGGGAAGCCGCCGGCCAGCAACTCTGTACCTTCGGGCAGTTTCTGGAGGTCGCGTACATCCGAATGGATCGGTATGTCCGGGAATCTGGCTCCCAGGACGCACCTGGCGCCAGGCTCGTTCTCGCACATGAGAATCCAGACCTCCTGACATAGGCCCACATCGAGATGTCCGCTTTCCCGCTCCGG
>CAZGVR010000599.1:0-1803 GCA_964528945.1 uncultured Myxococcales bacterium | reverse complement strand
TCCGGCGCGTCCAGCGCGTCCCAGTCCGGAATCGCGTCCGTGAGGTCCGGTGTCGCGTCATCCTCGCCACCCGCCAGCAGACCAGCTCACGCCAGCCGCATGTGCATGGGCCTCAGCGTCCGCCTGAACGGGTCGAGCACCAGCGCGAAGATCTCGAGCGTCACGGCCCCGAGCAGCGGCTCGTCGCCCTCCTCGCCCAGTATCACCGGAGTGTGCGCCTGCCTGCCGAGGAGCGCGATCCTGCACTCGGACACTCCCCTCTCGATCGCGGTCCCGTCCGCCAGCACGAAGGACATCACACGTTCCGGCGCGAGCCCGATGTCCTTCCAAACGTCGTGCGGGAGCAGCGAGTACATGGCCCCGCTGTCCACGAGGAACCGCACGTCCCTCGACCTTCCGCCCGGCCCCTCGACCGTCCCTTCCACGTGCGTCATGCCCACGCCGATCTCTTCCTTCATGCGGAGGGTCATCGCCGCAATCGTACGGGACGTTTCCATGCCCCGCAAGCGGATCCCGGACGAGCGGATCCCGGACGAGGCATCCGCACCGTGGGCCGGGGCCTCGCTATCATCCCCCTCCTTGTTACCCGGGTTTCCCTGGAGCATGGCTGGAGCATGGAAGGTAATGTATCCGAATCGGGAGGTTTACTTTCCACCCCCCCTCGAGACACACATGCTCATCACCGGCTGCAGGATACAGGAATCCTGCCCCGCCCACCGCCACCGCCCTCCACCGCCACCGCCCCCACATGTGCTACCATCGTTCTCCTCGATGACTGCAATCACCGGAATCACCGCCATCGATCCTGACTCCACCGCATGGCCCGGCCGTACCGCGGACATCGTGCCTCCGCCCATCGCCGAGGTGAACGCCCTCGCCGCCCGCCTCGCGGCCTCCGGCGCCTCGCTCATCGATCTCGGCCAGGCCATCCTCGCCCTGCCGCCGCCCGCGGCCGCCGCCCGCCGCGTGTGCGCCTGGCTGGACCGCCCTGGCCCGCACGCGTACGGCCCTGACCCGGGCCTCCCTGCCCTGCGCGAGGCTGTCGCCGCCCACCTGCGCGACCGCAAGGGCATCGCCAGCGCCGCCGCTGCCCAGGTCATGATCACCTGCGGCGCGAACCACGCGTTCGTGAACGCGATCCTCGCGCTCACCCGCCCTGGCGACGAGGTCGTCACCATCGCCCCGGGCTACTTCGACCACGACTTCGCAATCCGCCTCTCCGGCTGCACGCCGGTCGAGGTCCCAATGGCAGGCCTGGACCATGTCCGGCCCGGCACGCGCCTCGGCCTGGACCTCCCTGCCATCGAGGCCGCCATCGGCCCACGCACGCGCGCGGTCGCGATCGTGTCCCCGGGCAACCCCACGGGCGCGGTGTTCCCGGCCTCGGAGATCCGCGACATCCTCGACATCTGCCGCGCCTCGGGCACGTGGATCGTGTCGGACGAGACGTACGACCTCCTTACCTTCCCGCCCGCGGTCCACTCGAGCCCGGCGTCCATGTGCGGCCCGGACGATCGCGTGGTCGCGCTCGGCTCCTTCTCCAAGGTGTTCGGCCTGGCCGCCTGGCGTGTCGGCTGGCTGTTCGGCCCGCCCGCGTTCTTCGACGAGGCCCTGAAGGTCCAGGACGCACTCGTCGTGTGCGCGCCGGTGCCCGGCCAGGAGGCGGCTCTCGGCGCGCTCGAGGACGCGGGCTCCTTCGTGCCGGCCGCGCTCTCCGAGCTCCTTGCACGCCGCGACGCGCTCCTGGCCTCGCTCTCGGGCTGGCCCGAGGTCGAGCCGATCGTGATGCTGGGCGGTACGTTC
>CAZGVR010000598.1:0-1804 GCA_964528945.1 uncultured Myxococcales bacterium | reverse complement strand
CCGCGAAGTCGATCATGTCGATCTTCTCGAGCTGGGTCTGCGCTCCGAAGTCGGCGGTCATGACGTAGATCGACACGTCGGCGACAGAGGTGATGGCCGAGTCGCCCTGGCCGATCCCGCTCGTCTCCACCATCACCGCGTCGAATCCCACTGCCCTGAGCACGAGCAGCGCCCTCGGGATGGCGGGCGGCACCTCCGAGGCTGCGCCCCGCGTGCCGAAGGAACGCATGAAGACGTGCTTCCCGGCCACCGCGTTCATGCGGATCCTGTCACCGAGCAGGGCGCCGCCGGTCGCTCGCTTGGTGGGATCCACGGCGAGGACCCCGAAGGACCGCCCGGGGTTGTCGCTGCGGAATCGCCTCAGAAGCTCGTCGCACAGGCTCGACTTGCCCGCGCCGCCCGTTCCGGTGATCCCCACGACCGGCATGCGGCGGTCCCGGGCAAGTTTCTCGAGCCTCGGCGCGATCGCTCCCCAGGCCTCGCCGCCGGCCTCGGCGACGGTCAGGAGCCTCGCCACCATGGCGTGGTCCGTTGGCGCCACGGTCTCCGGATCCGGCAGGGGCATGCCCAGAAATCCCTTCAGCATCCGCTCCTGGTCGGGCACGGGCGGCGTGGCCTCCCCGGCCGTGCAGACGGTCGGGAAGTCCGCCCGCTCCATCAGGTGGTTTATCATGCCCTGGAGGCCCATGGTCCGCCCGTCGTCGGGGGAGTAGATGCCCGCGATCCCGCGCGAGTGGAGGTCCCGGATCTCCTCGGGCCGTATGACCCCGCCGCCGCCGCCGAAGATCCTCACGTGCGGCGCACCGAGGTCGCGCAGCATCTGGTGCATGTACGTGAAGTACTCGATGTGCCCACCCTGGTAGCACGTGATCGCTATGGCCTGGGCATCCTCCTGGATCGCGGCCTCCACCATCTCCGTGACGCTGCGGTTGTGGCCGAGGTGTATCACCTCGGCGCCCGTACCCTGGATTATCCGCCGCATCACGTTGATGGCAGCGTCGTGTCCGTCGAACAGGCTCGTGCCCGTCACGACGCGGACCACGTTGGCCGACCTGTAGGGCTCGGCCGAGACGACGCCGTAGCCCTTCATGCGTGGATTCGAGTCCGCGGGCATGGTCACTCCTTGAAGAGATCCCTGGATATGACGATCTTCTGCACCTGGCTGGTCCCCTCGTAGATCGTGGCCACCCTCACGTCCCTGAGGTGCCTCTCGATCTGGAAGTCCCTGACGTAGCCGTAGCCGCCGTGGACCTGGAACGACCGCGCGCAGATGCGCTGCGCCGCCTCCGTGGTGTAGAGCTTGGCCATGGCAGCCTCGCGGGTGTACGGCCTGCCCGATTCCTTGAGGAACGCCGCCCTCATGACGAGGCCCTCGCAGGCGGCAATCTCGGTCGCGCTGTCGGCGAGCAGCCACTGGATGTCCTGGAAGGCGGAGATCGGCTTTCCGAACTGCCGCCTGTCGTTCGCGAAGGCCACGGCCTCGTCGAGCGCGGCCCGCGATATCCCGAGCGCCTGCGACGCGATCCCGATGCGACCACCGTCGAGGGCCACCATCGCGATCTTGAACCCCCGGTTCTCCTCGCCCAGGAGGTTCTCGACAGGGACCTCGCAGTCGTCGAGCACGATCGTGGTCGTGGAGGCGCCGCGCCGGCCCATCTTGTGCTCGTGCCGGCCCACGCGGCAGCCCTTGAACCCCGCCCCGACCACGCAGGCGCTGATCCCCTTGCTCCCGGCGAGATCCTTGCCGCCGGCGCGGGCGTCTGGGCAACACAGTGGATTAGCGAAACGCAGATGGGAGAATCGG
>CAZGVR010000597.1:293-1817 GCA_964528945.1 uncultured Myxococcales bacterium | reverse complement strand
CAATCAACTCAAGCCCAACGATCCCCTGCTGCTGGACACGCTGGGCTGGGCGTACTACAAGAACGGCAACCTCGACAAGGCGGTCGAGGTCCTCAAGCAGGCCTTGGCGTTGAACAAGGAAGTGGCGGATATCCACTTCCACCTGGCGACGGTCTACTACGACCAGAGTGACGTCGAGAACGCCTCGCTCCACTTCCGCGAGACGATGCGCCTGGAGCCGGACAACGCCTTCGCCCGCAACAACCTCGCCTACCTGTTCGCCGAGAAGGACGTCCACCTCGACGAGGCGCTCGTTCTGGTCGACCAGGCGCTCGAGGGCCAGCCGGACAACGCGGCCTTCATCGACACCAAGGGCTGGATCTTCTTCAAGCTGGGCAAGAACGACGTGGCGATCGAGCACCTGAAGAAAGCCGTGGAGCTCTCCCCCGACACCTCGGAGCTCCACCTGCACCTTGGCAAGGTCTACATGGTCACGCGCGACTTCGAGCGGGCCATCAGGTGCTTCGAGAGCGCACTCAGCTACGACCCCGACAACAGCACGATCGCCCGCGAACTGTCCTACCTGTTCGCCCTGGGCGGATTGCGCGAGTCCATGGACCGCTACTCCCGCATCGGGGGCGTCTCAGCCAGCAAGGAGAACTTCAAGGTCTTCTTCGACGGGATGGCCCAGGCGGCCATCAGCGCGGGCGATCCCGAAAACGCCGCTCGTCTGCTGCAGGAGTACGCCAAGTTCACCCCCAAGGCTCCGACCTCGCTCTCGACCGAGCCGGCCTTCGCCACGACAGGCGCCCGGCCCCTGGCCGAACAGCTCGAGTCCATGGGTGAGATGATCCCGGCCGACGCCGACCTGGTCCTCTCGGTCGAGAGGCCCGGCCTGGCCAAGCTGATCGCGTTCTTCGCCAAGGCTGTCACGGAGCGGTACGGCCTGTCGGTGCCGGTGCCCGCGGGCTTCGAGGCAATCCCGCCCCGGGTCGCTTTTGCGTTGCGCTACGTCCCGGCCGTGCGCAACTCCGACTTCGTGGTCATCGTCGAGATGACCTCGCCCGTCTTCGAGTTCTACTGGAACAAGCTCGAGTCCCTGGACGGTGAGAACCAGGAGCTGACGGTGCCCATCGGCCAGATGACGGTGCCGCTCAGCCTGGCGCGCTCCAGCTACAAGGGCGTCACCCTGCGCTCGGTGACACTCCCCCAGGGGCAGGTCCACTTCGCCCTCTCGAGGCCTTACGGCATCTTCAGCCTCAACCGCGCGATGCTGACCTCGCTGGTCGATCGCATCGAGGCCCACAACCAGGGATTGCGCGGCCTCGACACTTATCGCGCCTTCGCCCGGCGCCAGAAGGACCCGTGCGACCTCACGCTGTTCCTCCCTTTCCAGGGGAAGGAATCGTCCGAGAAACTCCCCGTCGCCTACCAGGCGACCTTCAAGGCCGTCCGGGCCTTCGGGGCCGCGTACACGGTGCCGACGACCGATCTCCTCACCGAGCGGTCGGCCTTCTTCCCGACCTCCGGCACCTCGCCGGCGGC
>CAZGVR010000597.1:0-283 GCA_964528945.1 uncultured Myxococcales bacterium | reverse complement strand
TAGGCAAGAGCCTGCAGGACCTCGTGGGCACGATCAAGAAGGACATTGCCGAGCGGCTCTCGCCAGATATCCAACTGGAGGCGAAGTTCTCCCTCGAGGGAGATACCGTGCTCGGCGAGGCGAAGGTGACGGGCTTCGCCCGACTCGTGTCCGAGATGCTCGCGACGTGGTACAAGACATACTTGACTAGCCTGGACCTGACGCCCAAGCCGCCGCCCAAGGAGCGGAACGACGAAGAGGACCAGCCGGAACCGGAGGACTGACGTCGCTCCTGCCGGGCCAC
>CAZGVR010000596.1:0-1847 GCA_964528945.1 uncultured Myxococcales bacterium | reverse complement strand
CGCGGCTCGAGGGAGGAAGCCATGACATCGCCAGTCGCATCAAGCGTGAGCAAGCCAAAGGACGAGGAGATCTGCCTCACGTCCTGTCCGGCGAAGCAGCCACAGAAGCCCGGAGTCCAGGCCAAGGGAGGCAAGGCCGCGGCCGGCTCGGCCTGGGAGATCCAGGTGGCACCGTCCAAGCCCCAGCCGCAGCAGGTCCCGCCGTGCCTGGTCAACATGCTGATCGATCCCGGGAACCCTGCCTTCTTCGCCATGGGAGGCGACGATCTGGCCTACCTGGAGGGGGGACCCGGAAGCTGCCTCGACTTCTTCAAGACGCACGTCCGCGACACGGTAGGCGTGGACGTGTTCCTGAGGGCAATGGGAGCCATGACCCAGGATGCACTCGTCTCCTTCTGCGGGAAGGCGCTCGCCATCCAGGGCCACGACCCGGCAGTTGCCAAGTCCGCGGCACCGGCCCTCGGCAACATGATGGCGAGCGCCGCGATCATCCTCCTCGAGAACGAGGTCGCGAGCCGCGTGATCGGGAAGCTCGAGATCGTCGGGGCCGCGGCCTCGGCGCTCGCGGGGAGCGAGGAACTGAGGCTCGAGCTCCTCGACCGGATCTGCGACGCTGGCGCGGGCGGCCCCGGCAAGAAGGTCCTCGAGGCGCTCGGGCTGGGCGAGCACGACGCCGACGAGGTGATCTCCCTCGCGTCGCAGGGCAAGGAAGGCATGGAAGAGGCCCAGACCATCCTGCTCGACGGGCTCGCGGACCTCGAGGAGGAGATCGCCGACCTCGAGAGCGAGATCGCGACTTGGCCCATGTCCAAGGAGATCGACCTCCTCGCCGATCTCGGACCCGAGGTGTCGGCCGCGCTCCACGACATGGGCATGCCCAAGCAGCAGAAGGGCAGCGCCCTCGATGCAGCGATCAAGTCGCACGTGGCCGATGCCGGCAAGTCCCACATGGTGAACACCGGCGTGAAGCTGCTCCTGCACGCGGCCGCTGGCATGGTCGCGGGAGGGCTGATAGCCCACGCGGCGGCCGCGCTGCCCGGGCTCGCTGCCGACGCGGGCAAGCTCGAGGACATGGAGCTCCTCCACGCGGTCGGCTCTGCCTCGGACCAGGCCGTGGCCGAGGCCAGGAACGATCTCGCGCTCGCGTTCGTCGCTGCCCTGGTGCCCCTTCCCCACGTCCTTCCGTGAGGGCGCAGGCCTGCACGCGCCGGCACTTACGAGCTTGATGCTGGGCACGCGGTTCCGTATCCTGTTCCCATGTCTGGCAGGGGGACGATCCTCGCAATCGTGCTTGCCGCCTGCTCCGGGCAGGCCGGCTGCCGGCACCCGCCGGCCCCGACCGCAGAATTGCCAGAGGAGAAGGACGCCGGGGCCGAACCGGCTGCGGCGCTGACTACGGAGGTCGAGGACATGTGGGAGGACGAGCGGCTCGAGATGGTGGCCGAGCAGATCGAGGCCCGCGGGATCTCGGACGCCCGCGTGCTCGACGCCATGCGCAAGGTGCCGCGTCACTCGTTCGTGCCCGAGCAGTGGGCGTCGCAGTCGTACGAGGACCACCCGCTGCCCATCGGGTGGGGCCAGACCATCAGCCAGCCGTACATAGTGGCCGTGATGAGCGCGGCCCTCGAGCTCGAGGGTGACGAGAAGGTGCTGGAGGTGGGCACCGGATCGGGATACCAGGCCGCCATCCTCTCGGTCCTCGCGAAGGAGGAGAAGTACCACATCGGCTACCTCAAGTCCTAGCTCGCGTAGTGGCAGAAGCGGGGCGAGCTCGACGGGGCCGACCTGACGTCGCCCTCCCCCGGGACGGACCACGCGGCCGCCGCCGCCGCGCTCCACATCCCGGT
>CAZGVR010000595.1:0-1848 GCA_964528945.1 uncultured Myxococcales bacterium | reverse complement strand
GCAGCGTGCCGAGCGACACGTCCATCAGCCGGGCAACTACGATGAAGAGGCAGGTGCCGACGACCTCCAGTGCCATGATCGGTCTCCTTTCCGGGTGTCGGAGGCTATGGGTTCAGCCGACCGGTGGCGAGTCCAGATAGGCGAGCACGAGGCGGGAGGCGGCCTCCAGCGCTTTTCTGTGCGTGCGCTCCATCCCGTGGGAAGCGTGCACCCCGGGGCCCAGGAGGCCGGCGATCACCTCGTTCCCGGCACGCATGGCGGCCGAGGCGTCCGACCCGTAGTAGGGGAAGATGTCCACGGCGAAGGGGATCTCCAGCCCCTCTGCCAGGTCGACCAGCCTCGTGGTCATCCTGCGGTCGTAGGGACCCGACGAGTCCTTCGCGCAGATGGAGACCCTGTACTCGTCCGTCGTGAGGTCGTCGCCCACGGCCCCCATGTCCACGGACAGGAACTCGCGCGTCCCGGGAGGCACTGGAGCGGCACCGTGCCCTACCTCCTCGTAGGTCGTGAGGTAGAAGGCCGTTGGTTGAAGGGGCCTCTCCCCGGTCCTCGTCCAGTGCTCCAGGCAAGACATGAGGACCGCGACCCCGGCCTTGTCGTCGAGGTGCCGGGACTTCACGAATCCGGTCCGCGTGACCTCGACCCTCGGATCGAAGGCGACGAAGTCCCCGGCCCTGACGCCGAGATCCTCCGCGTCCTTCTTCTCCCTCACCTCCGCGTCGAGGCGTATCACCATGTTCTTCTCCTCGCGCGGCTGCTTGCGGGCATCCTCCCACACGTGCACGGACGTATGGGTGGCAAGGATGGTCCCCCGGATCTCGCCCTTTCGCGAGAAGACCGTGCAGTACTCGTTCTCGATCGTGTGGAAGCTGTAGCCGCCCAGCTGCGTGAACTGGAGCGTACCGTCCTTGCCGATAGACCTGACCATGGCGCCCAGGGTGTCCACGTGCGCCGAGACCACACGCAGATCGCCGCCGCCCCTTCCCGGGATCCTGATCAGGGCCGCGCCCTTGGGCGTCCTCTCCGCGCCGAACCCGTGTCTCGAGGCCTCGTCCGCGCAGAGATCGATCGCGTCCTCGGCCATTCCGGTAGGACTCGGGACATTGAGGAGCCGCTCCAGGAAGTCGACCGTGTAGCTGATGTTCGCCATGGCCGCCATGGTAGTAGAAAAAGGGCCGTCCATAAACAGGGAGCTAGCGCTTGCGCGAGCCGGGGGGCACGGTCTTGCGGACATGCGGGGTGATCGGGGCGGGCCTGCGCGTCGGCACCTTCCGGTGGGTCCTCGCGGCTGCCGTCTCGCCGGTGGCCGGTACGAGCGATGCCCCGGCCCTGACGATTTCCGCAATGCGTTCGGGCGGCACGGGGCGGCTGCACAGGAAGCCCTGGATCACGTCGCAACGGCGATCGATCAGGAAATCCAGCTGGGACCGCGTCTCGACGCCCTCCCCGACGACCGTCAGACCCAGGCTGTGGCCAATGGCGATCATGGCCTCGCAGAGGGTGGAGTTGTCCTGGTCGTCCGGCACCTCGCGCAGGAACGAGCGATCGATCTTGAGCGAGTCCACCGGGAACCGCCTCAGGTAGGACAGGGACGAGTACCCTGTGCCGAAGTCGTCTATCGAGACGTGCATGCCGATGGCCTTGGCCTCGTGCAGCCGCTCGAGCGTGAGCTCCGGGTTCTTCATGGCGCCGGACTCGGTGATCTCGATCTCGATGCACCTGGGCTCGATCCTGTTCTCGATGAGCCACGAGGCGATGCGATCGATGAGCTTCGTGTCCTCGAACTGCAAGGCCGCCACGTTGACCGCGATCCTGATGGGCGGCAGCCCCAGGTCCCGCCACGCTCTC
>CAZGVR010000594.1:0-1861 GCA_964528945.1 uncultured Myxococcales bacterium | reverse complement strand
TGCGTGACCGGGTGCAGCCTGAGGTCGGTGATGCCCTCGTTCGTGCACACCAGGGGATCGACGTCCGTGTTGGGAGACGACAGGTAGCCCGCGCGCCTCAGGTCGTTCTTCAGCAGCTCCATGCCCGCGCGAACCGCGAGCTGGGTCTGGGATATCCTCGACTCCTGCGAGAAGATCTTCTGGCTGTTCGCGAACAGCACGTAGATGGAGGCGATCACGATCGCCCCCACGAAGATGGCGACCATGAGCTCGATGAGCGTGAAGCCACCCTCGCGCCCGTTCCTCACGTTGATGGCCTTCACAGCGAGTTCCTCCAGACCGTGGACGACAGCGTCACCATGTGGAGCTTGCTGATGTCGGGGTTCCCCCCGGCGCCGGGCGGCGGCGGGCAGCTCGCCCAGTTGGCCGGACGCTGGACGCCGTCCCTCCACCACATGACCCTCACCTCGGAGCGGAGCAGCTGATCCCCCACGAGGGTGGTCAGCCTGTACTGCGTGCAGTAGTCGCCCGGGGAGAGGAGCTCGCCGGACGTGGAGTCGGTCTGGGACTGGTGCATCTCCCTGTTGAGGAGCGGGTTCTCGGGCGGGGAGACCCATCCGGTGGACGCTCCCACGGTCGAGGATCCCGCGCCCAGGGCGTTCATCATCGGCGTGGCCGTGGCCGTGAGATCGGCCGGGTCGCCGTTCCACATGACGGACTCGGTGTCCAGCCTCTCCATCCAGTGCTCGGCGATCGTGGTGGCCGCGGTCAGGTTCTGGGCGTCGGTATTGCCCTTCCGCGCAACGATGTGGAGCGCCATGATGCCGAGCAGGCCGACCCCGAAGATCAGGATCGCCGCCATGACCTCGACGAGGGTGAACCCGGTGGGCCGGAATCCGCCGCGCTCCCTTGCCCTGGACGTCATCGTACGATCCTCGCCACCGCGCCCTGCTTGAGCACGATCAGCCTCTCGACCCCGACGTCGTTGCCCTCGTCCTGGCGCTGGTAGCCGATCGTCACCTGGTTGTTCGCGAGGGCCCCGCCGTTGTTCAGCCGGATCCAGGTGGGATTCGAGAACGTGCCGCCGTTGTTCACCAGCACGATCCCGCGCCGGTTCAGGCACAGGTCGAGGCCGGTCACGCTCGACCCCGAGACCTGCCTGGTCCCGTCGGCGAGGAAAGTGACCGTACCGACCCTGAGGTCGCTCATGTAGATGTCGAAGCGCTTCCAGTGCTCGGTGTTCAGATCGAGGTGGAGGATGCCCCAGCGGACCGGATCGGATGCCTGGTCGGGCGGGAAGTTGTTGCAGCTGGTCGACGAGGACTCGTGCAGCCAGATCGAGCCAGGCGCCGAGACCGTGCCCTTCGATATCACGATGCGCATGGCCGCGTTCCGCATGAGCGACCGCGCCCTGGCGGTCTCGAAGATCGAGAACGTCTCGCGCGCCGCCTCGCCCAGGATCGTGTTCTTCCGGCTCTCCATCAGGGCCGGGGCGGCTATGGCAGAGGCGATGCCGATGATCACGATGACGATCATCAACTCGACCAGGGTGAATCCCGCTCTTTTGCCTCGTATCATGGATCCCTGCATTCCGTTGAACACCAGTTCCGGTGATGGTTTCTGCAAGCGTCGTGCCTATCAGTGTTCCGGTGCTCGCGGAGTCGGTGCGCTGTATCCAGGCGATTTCATGGATAATACAGGCCAGACCCTGGAGGCGCTGGCAGGGTGCCCCTGCAGGGATCCGTGTAAACCCGGCCTCGAGCCCCGCACTTTTTTCAAGGTCAGGCAAAAAATGCGCTATTCGAATAGATGATCAAGCCGGGGGTACGACGATGCCATCGAGATCGAAAACCGGCTCGATGTCCACCGGTATGCTCGATTT
>CAZGVR010000593.1:0-1890 GCA_964528945.1 uncultured Myxococcales bacterium | reverse complement strand
GAGCCCCGCATCCAGAGGCCTGCGAACCTGCGGTCGCGCGCGCCGGGCCGCGGGTGCGGGATCTTCGAGGTCGGGTCGGGAGGCAGTACGGTCAGGGTGGGCGTGATGAACGCCGTGGGCCAGGTCTACATGGACCCGGCCGACGACCCGGTGACGTGCATCGAGGCCATGATCTCGGGCCCGCTCGCTGACGTGCGCCTGAGGCTCCTCGATCTCCACGCAGAGGCGACGGCCGAGAAGCGGGCCCTGTTCCACTGGCTCGACGGGCGGGTGACCGCGGTCGTGGGAACGCACACCCACGTGCAGACCGCGGACGAGCAGGTCTCGGAGAGGGGCACGGCCTACATCACTGACGCGGGCATGACCGGCCCCGTGGGCTCGGTCATAGGCATGGATCCGGAGGCCATCCTGAGGTCCATCGCGACCGGCCTGCCGCAGAAGTACGTCACCGGCAGGAGCGGTGTAGAGCTCCAGGGCGTGCTGATCGAGGTGGACGCGGCGACCGGACGGGCGTCAGCGATCGAGCGTGTGAGGCGCAAGTTCGAGGGGGAGGTGGGGCCCGGGGACGAGGACGATGGCGGCTCTAGAGGCGGGCGCCGCGGGAAGAAGCCTGCCGGCGAGGAGTGACGGCCATGCTGGGACGCGGGTACGTGCAGGTCTACACCGGCAACGGCAAGGGAAAGACCACTGCCGCGCTCGGGCTCTCGGCGAGGGCCGCCCTGGCCGGGCTGCGGGTGTTCGTCGGCCAGTTCATGAAGGGGCAGGACTATGCCGAGCTGGCAATGGCGCGGCTGCCCTGGAAGGACGTCGCCGGCGGCTCCATCGAGATCGTCCAGTACGGGACCCCGCGCTTCATATGCCAGGGCGAAAAGCCGGGGGCCGACGACCTGGCCGGGGCCGGCGCCGGCCTTGCCGACCTGCGAGGCAGGCTCGCGTCCGGCTCGTACGACGTCGTCGTCGCGGACGAGATATGCGTGGCCCACCACTTCGGGCTCGTGACCCTGGACGACATCATGGGGATCCTGGACGCGCGGCCTGAGCACGTGGAGCTGGTGCTCACCGGCCGGAACGCGCCGCGGCCGCTCCTGGATCGCGCGGACCTGGTCACGGACATGCGCGAGGTGAAGCACTACTACGCGGCTACCGGGGTCGTGGCCCGCAAGGGCATCGAGATGTGAAGGCTCCCACGGGCCTTCAATGCGGCTTCAGGCCGATCGTGCTCTTCTTCTCCGGGTGTCTGCCTTCCTTGTCAGAGTAGAACTTCGCGATCTCGGCGAGATCCGCCTCGATGTCGCCCGTGGGCCAGAAGAGCCTGCCCACCCCGAGCTCCTTCCGCTTCCAGTCGTAGAAGGAGAGCAGTATTGGGACCTTGGCGCCGACAGCGATCCAGTAGAATCCGGTCTTCCAGTGATCCGTGTGGTGCCTGGTCCCTTCCGGGGACATGACGAGGACCAGCCGCTCCCTCTCCCCAAATCGCTCCACGATCTGGTCCACGAAGTTGTGGCTGGAGCTCCTGTCGACCGGGATCCCGCCGAGCAGCCCCTCGAACAGCCAGCGCGTGGGCCAGCGGAAGAGCGTGTGCTTCCCGATCCAGCCGAGCGGTATGCCGAGCGCTATCATGGCCACTATCCCGAGAGGGAAGTCCAGGTTCGACGTGTGAGGGGCCACGATCGCGAGGTACTTGGGCACGTCCGGGAGATCGTCGGCCAGCTTCCAGCCCATCGCGGAGAGGATCCGTCGGAAGAAGGATTGAACGAGCGTCCTGCCTTTGCGCCCGGGTGCCAACGACCTCGTTTATAGATCCGCCGGGAAAAAACCGGGAGCCCCGGCGTGGGGCGCGAGGATCGCGAGGATTCCGGGATCAGATCTCCGCGAGGTGCGCCGCCCTGA
>CAZGVR010000592.1:0-1892 GCA_964528945.1 uncultured Myxococcales bacterium | reverse complement strand
TCCCTTCTCCCGGAAGACGAAGGAGAAGAGCGCCCCTGCAACGAACGATCCCAGGATGCTCTCGACACCCATGAGCGAGGCGAGGGCCACGAAGACGAGCATCATTGCCATGCCCGCCCTCACACCGACCTCGGACGGGTCGTGGGTCTTGACCACCCTCGCGAAGCTCGCCGGGCGCCACCAGATCAGCGTGCGGAGGATGACGAGCACCACGTACGCCGCCAGGAAGCCGACGCCCAGCTTCACCATCTCGCCCAGGAGGTGGAGCCCCATGCCGAAGCGGTAGTAGAGGTGGAACCCGGTCAGGAGAACGATCGTAGCGAACTCGGCCAGGGACGCGACCAGGATCGTGGCCTGGCCGGCAGGGCTGCGCGTCGTGCCGGCCTCGTTCAGCGCCGCGAGCAGGATCCCCACGGACACCGCGCCGAACACGAGCAGCATGTAGGGGTGGAGGTGCAGCAGGGCCGTTGCCGCTCCGGCCGCCGAGTAGAGCATGACGCTCACCGCCGCGGCGGCTCCGATCCCCTTCAGACCCTCCCGCTCGATCTTCCCGAACTCCAGCTCGAGGCCTACCAGGAACATGAGGAACGCGAAGCCGAACTCGGCGAGGAAGGAGATGAACTCGCTCTTCCCCAGCAGCCCGAGCATCTGCGGGCCGACCATGACCCCGAACAGGATCTCCCCCACCGCCGAGGGGAGACCGATCCGGCCCGCCAGGAGCGGGATGCCGAATGCCCCGAGCGCTATCACGAGGAGCGAGACGGCCTCGGCCGTGCTCACCGCGCCCTCTCGTCCACCGGCATGACCATGACCGAGCAACGGACCCTGTGCATCAGGTTCAGCGCGACGTCGGGCCGCGTGAGGAATGACCTCCGGCCCCTGTAGTACGGCAGGACCAGCAGGTCGAAGCCTCGCGATGCCTTCGTTATCTCCTCTATGGGGTTTCCCCCCATCGCCAGTGTCTCAACCTTGACGTGGTAGATGCCGGCCAGGTTCACGATCTCCCGGCGCCTCTCCTCGACCTCGGCCCTCAGGTCAGCCCCCACGACCATCTCGGGCTGGTGGACCACGCCGAGGTGCATCTCGGCGCCGAGGATCCGGACGAGGTCGATGGCGAGGTGGGCGGCCGACGTGGGGAAGGGAAGTTCGGCCAGCCCGAGCAAGACGCGCCTGAACGGGTGGGACCTGCGAGCGACGAGCACCGGGGAGGCCATCTGGTCAACGATGCGCGAGGTCCTCGTGCGGCCCAGCCCGATTCCGGCCAGGAAGGGGATCGGCTCGTGAGGCAGCACCAGCAGGCCAAGGTCGTGCCGCGAGGACGCGATGGCGAGGCTCTCGGGCCGATCCTCGACGCCGCACTCCAGATCCAGGGGGATCCCTGCGGCCTCGCACTTGCCGGCCAGGCCCTTCAGAACCTCGTCCTGTCCCTTGCACCCCACGACCTCGAAGCGCCTGGCCCTCGTGGACTCCAGGATGTACTGCACTTCGGCGAGAAGGGCGTCGATGGCCGGGGCGTACACGGAGACGATGTTGAAGCCGTACTGCAGCGGGAACTCGGACTCGCCGGTCCTTATGAGCGTGGCGACGGAAGGCAGGATATCGGGATCGCCTATCAGGAGCACGCGATCGCCCTGCTCTATGACCGTGTCCCCGTGCGGCACCAAGAATTTCCCCCGTCTGTAGACCGCCCCCACCAGCCACATCTTGGGCTTGAGGTTCGAGAGCTTGTTCCAGATGACCGATGAGTTGGGCTGGACCTCGACCTCGATCATGGTGGTGTCAAATTTCCTGCGGAAGCCGTCGACGCCGCCTTCGCCCGAACGCTTGACGATGTTGACCGTATCCCTGTCTACCGCCATGACATTCGAGACGTAGAAGGGAATGGTGAGTAC
>CAZGVR010000591.1:0-1916 GCA_964528945.1 uncultured Myxococcales bacterium | reverse complement strand
AACGCCCGCGACCGCGGGGACCGTGCCGTCCCGGAGCGTCGACGACGCAAGCCAGCGGACCTCTGCCCCGAGCGCGCTCCGCGTGGTCTTCATGTCCGCGAGGTCCAGGGTCTTGCCCGCCAGCCCCTCGGTCCCGTTCACGAACACACCGTCGCCCGCGGCGACCAGAACGCTGTCGCCCGTGCGGAGCGCGGGCCGGCCGCGGACCTTGAGCGGGTACGCGTGCGTGCCGCTCTTCGCGGCCCACTCCTTGACGGCCTGGAAGAGATCCTCGGTGCTCAAGTCGCCTTCCACGATCACGAGCGGGGACAGGCCCTTCACCGTTATGTAGACGCCCAGGGCCAGTCTCCGCATGGATCCGACGTGCGCGGCCAGGAAGGGGCTCGCCTGGAGGGCGGCCGCGGACGGTTTGCCCGAGGCGTCCACCACCATCGTCGACAGGGGGCCGGCTCGCAGGGCCTCGACGTCGGCCCAGGCGACTGCGAGCGCGGAAGGCGGGAGCAGGGCACAGGCCGCGGTGAAGGACCCGATGTCGAGCCTGCCCACCGGGTCGGGCGGAGGCACGGCCGTCCCGGACTTCCCGCCCGGGCCGCACGAGACCGCGGCCGCGGAGACCATGATCCCGATCGCGAATGCTGGGACCCGTGGACGCATGTCGTGATTGTAGCTGCACTCGGCACCAGTCTCAACCAGGGGCTTCCCGCTTGCGCCTCGAGCACGGCTCGGGCAGGATATGCTGCGTGCGCACGGCTCTTGTCACGGGGGTCACGGGATTCCTGGGTGGTCACCTCGCGAGGCGGCTCCTCGAGGGCGGCTGGTCGGTCCGGGCGCTCGTGAGGGGTGACGCGCGCGGCCGTGGCCTGCCGGAAGGCGTCGTGCCGGTCGCCGGCGATCTGACCCGTCCCTCGATCCTGGGTGGGGTCACGGCAGGTGTGGACGTCGTGTTCCACGCCGCCTGTGCGACCTCCGCCACCTTCGCCTCTGGCGCTCGGCCCGAGCGCCTGTTCACGCTGGTCAACCGCGACGGCACCGAGGCCATTGCAAGGGAGACGATCCGGACGGGCGCCCGGTTCGTCCACGTGTCCTCGACGGCGGCGATGGGCCTGGGCGGCGCCGCTGACGGCGAGGCGGTGGACGAGGATTCGCCTCTCCTGCCCACGACCCCCTACGGACGGTCGAAGAAAGAGGCCGAGGAGGTCCTGACGTCGCTCGCGAGGGGCTCGGGTCTGGACGCCGTGATAGTGAGGCCCTGCATGATCGCCGGCCCGGGCAAGAGGGGCGGCGAGGTCCGCCAGCTGGTGAGGCTCGCGGGGCTGGGCATCCTGCCGGTCATGGAGGGGACCGAGGGCTCGATCAAGCCCATCGTTTTCGTGGACGACGTGGTATCCGCCCTCCTCCTTGCCGCGGATCGCGGAGTGCGGGGTAGGGCATACCTGGTCCACGACGGCGTGGATCACACGCTCATGGAGATCGTGCTGGCCGCAGGCCGTGCTGCCGGCCAGGACAGGCCGTTCCGCAGGCTCCCGATCCGGCCGCTCGCCATCACCGCCTCCCTCGTGGACGCGGTGTCCAGGCTCGTCCCGTCGTGGAGCCCGCCGATCACGAGGGCGAGGATCGATCTCCTGGCGTCCTCCAGAAGGATCTCCATCCGCCGTGCGAGGGAGGAGCTCGGCTACGAGCCCCGGATCACGGACGTCGAGGAGATGCTCAGGCAGTCGGTATGACGGCATCCCTGACCGAGCCGCTCGGCATCACCTACGACAGGCTCAGGCTGGGCAGGGTCCAGGCGAGGCTGGCGAGGCGGTTCGGCTGGAGGCGCGTGATCGAGGTCTGGGCCGGCGGGGCAAAGGCCAAGCCCTCGCTCTACTCCATCGGGTTCGCGCTCGCCGGCCTCGACGTGGACCTCGTGGGAGGCG
>CAZGVR010000590.1:0-1923 GCA_964528945.1 uncultured Myxococcales bacterium | reverse complement strand
CGATCCAGCCGTTGTGCTTGCGTACGATGCCGTAGACGACCGATAGGCCGAGGCCCGTGCCGGATCCCGGCTCCTTGGTCGTGAAGAAGGGCTCGAAGATCCGCGCGACCACGTCCCGGCTCATGCCGGTCCCGGTGTCGCGGAATGTGATCCTGACGTGATCCCCTGGCGATGCGTCCGGGATCCGCGATGCGATGTCCGCCTCCACGGTCTCGTTCGCTGCCTCGATGCGCAGCGTGCCTCCATGGGGCATTGCATCCCTGGCGTTGAGGACCAGGTTCATGATGACCTGCTGGAGCGTCCCCTCGTCGGCCAGGACGGGCCAGAGCCCGGGCTGGCCATCGAAACCAACCGTCACGTCCTCGCCGATCACCCTGTCGATCATCTTCAGGGTGGAGGCGATGATCTGGCCGGCATCCAGCGGCCTGGTCTCTATGGGCTGCCTCCGCCCGAACAGGAGGAGCTGGCGCGTGAGCGAGACCGCGTTCGTGGCCGCCTCGCGGATCTCCCGGATCCTCTCGGCGACCGGATCGGTCTCGCCGAGCCTGCGCGACGCCAGCTCGGCCTGTCCCAGGATGCTGGTCATCATGTTGTTGAAGTCGTGCGCGATCCCGCCCGCGAGGGTGCCGATCGCGTCCAGCTTCTGGAGCTGCAGGACCTTCTCCTCGGCCTGCTCGCGCTCGCCGATCTCCCGCACGAGACGCTGGTTCGCATCCGAGAGCTCGGCGGTGCGGGCCCTGACCATCTCCTCGAGCCGGTCCCTGTGCCCGAGCAGCTCCCTCTCTAGACGCACGGAGTCCGTCACGTCCTGGAAGCTGCCGATCGTGCCGATGAAGCCTCCTGCAGGGTCGAACCTGGGAACGGCAGATACGAGGAGGCGCCTCTCCTGGCCGTCCGGACGGACGATCCGGAGCTGGTACGTGCTCTTCTGTCCCGCCTGCCGCCTCGAGGTCTCGGCCCTGACCGTGGTCTCGTCCCCCGGCTCCAGGAACGACAGGAGGCTCCTCCCCACGAGGCCGCCGCGCTCGACCCCGAAGATCCGATCGCCGGCCGGGTTCGCGAACACGAAGCGCTCCCCGGCGTCCACGATGCCCACGCCCTCCTCGAGGTTCTCGACGATCTCGCGAAGCTCGGCCTCGCTCGTGTCCCCCGGAACCGCCGTGCCCTTCGTGGATTGCATGGTGACGCTCCAGCTTCATTGACCCCGATGAGCGTGTCAAGCGTCGCCGGCAGCGGAGCCCCTGCGGTTGACACCCGGATCCGCGGAGTCTACCTTCCGCCCTCGCGGAATGACGGAACCACATCGAGCGGTCGGGCGGGGAACGGGCCGGTGGCCAGCGCGCTGGCCCATGCGGCCAGGTCCGATCAACGCCTACGCGACCGTAGTGCACCTCGCCTGCTGGGCGCACCGCCTCGCGACCGGGGACGCCGGGCCGGCCGCCACGGAAGCGGTCCTGCTCCTCTACGGCCTCCTCACCGTGAACGTCTTCGCGTGCTTCGCGAGCGCGATCTCCGGCACCCGGAGGTGGGCGAGGGTCGCGTCGTCGCTCGCGGCGATCTTCCTCTGCACGGCGTTCTACGGCTACAGGCTCCACTCCGGCATGGAGTTCGAGTACTCCGTGGTGAGGGACAACATCGCGGAGCTCATGTACCTGGAGTCCTTCCAGGTCGTCCTGCTCACCGCGGGCGTGCCCGTCTTCGTCGCCATCGCGGCCGTGCTCGCCGCCTCGCTGGCCCTCGAGATCAGGTACCGCCTGCTCTCGGCAGGAGCGCCCGGGCCGCCGGTCACGTCCAAGGCGATCCTGGCGTCGGCGCTGTGGGTGCTGATCCTGGTGGTGCCCCTGACCGCCCGCGACGACGTGTCGTTCTTCTTCCAGTCCGCCTACAGGTACTACGCGGAGCCTGCAGGCGCGGCGGTCCGGG
>CAZGVR010000589.1:0-1958 GCA_964528945.1 uncultured Myxococcales bacterium | reverse complement strand
CGATGCCCAGGCCCGAGAAGATCAGCAGCATCGTGAAGGCCCTTCCGGCCGCGTCCTGGGCCTTCCCCGTGACCTTCCTCGACCGGACCACGTCGGTCCTCACCTCGGGGAAGGAGAGGCACCCTTCCTCCCACGTGATCACGTCCTCGCGCCCCACGATCTCCGGGTTGACGAGGACGACGAGATCCTTCCGCTCCGGGCTGCCCGTGTCTATCACCACGACCCTCTGGGACACTCCGACCTGCGGGGCTGCAAGGCCGACGCCCGGCGCAGCGTACATGGTATCGGCCATGTCCGCGACCAGGCGTTCGAGGTTCCTGTCGAAGACCGCGACCGGCGCAGCGTGCCTGCGCAGCACCGGGTCCGGGTAGGTCCGTATCTCGAGCAGTGCCATGGCCAATACGCAAGCCTCCCACCCATACTTATCGAACAGGGAAGCGTGTCAGTCAAGCGCGCGCCAGCAGCGGGAACCGTGGTTGCCTGCACGGAGCAGGTGCGGGTAGGATGGCGGCCAAGATGGAAGCCAGCTTCCACAAGCTCCGCCCCGGCGACCGGGTCCACGTCGCCTCGCCGTCGTCGGCCATCCTGGACCGCAGATCGTTCAGGGAGGGGCTCCGCGTGCTCTCCTCGCGGTACGATGTGTCCGTACCGCGGGAGGTGTACAGGACGAAGGGATTCCTGGCCGGCACGGACCGGACACGGCTCAGGACGCTCGGGGACGCTCTCAGGGACGAGTCGACCATGGCGATCTTCGCGGCCCGGGGCGGCCACGGGTCCACGCGGCTCCTGTCCTCCATCGACTGGGAGGAGTGGTACAGGCGGCGAATACCCGTGGTGGGCTTCAGCGACGTGACCGCCATCGAGATGGCGGCGCTCGCGCTCGCGGGCGTTTCGACCGTGCACGGTCCCACCGTGACGAGCCTGGCCAGGCAGCCCAGGGCCTACGTCGACCACCTCTTCCGGCTGCTCGAGGATCCATGCCACGACTTCGCTCCGCCGCCCCGGGCCCTGAGATCGCTCAGGGAGGGCAGGGTCCAGGGCAACCTCGTGGGAGGCAACCTCACGGTGATCGACCAGCTGGTGGGCACGCCCTTCCTGCCCGACCTGTCCGGGTGCGTGCTGTTCCTCGAGGACGTGAACGAGGCTCCGTACAGGGTCGATCGCATGCTCGTGCACCTGAGGAACGCGGGCGTCCTCGACAGGGTGGCCGGCGTCCTCGTGGGGGACTTCACGAGGTGCAGGCCCAGGTCGGACGGCGTGACCGTGGAGGACGTGCTCGCGGAGCACTCGAAGACCCTCCGCATCCCGTTCGCGGCAGGCATGCCGGCCGGCCACGGCCGCAGGAACTGGGCCTTCCTGCAGGGGGTTGCCGTGGACATGAAGTGCGGGCCGCGGGGCGAGCAGGCCTCCATCGTGCCCGCGGGGCGCTAGTGCGCAAGTGAGGTGCACCATGATCCATCACCGTGGGCTCGTTCCGCTGGCCTCGGCCTGCATGTCCCTGGCCGCGGCTCTCGGCCTGGCCGAGCCCGGCGACGGCGCCGTGCGGCCGGAGACCGCCGCCGGGCCACAGCCGGTGTACGAGGACTGGTTCACGGGCGAGGCCATGCGCGTGGATCTGTTCCACACGGGTGGCGGGCAGGAGGACGGCTACGGCCTGGACGAGATCGTTCACGAGGCCATCTGGCCGGGCACGCGGCGCTGGCTCGTGGATCCGCTGGACCTGGGGACGCAGCGGGTGAGGGTCGTGGACGCCGCCACCGGTGCCGAGATCTTCAGGCAGGGCTTTGCCACGCTGTTCGACGAGTGGCTGGGCACCGAGGAGTCGCTCGCCGGAGTGCGGAGGTCCATGAGCGAATCCGTGCGGTTCCCCTGGCCGAGGAAGCCGGTGGTGGTGAGCATCGAGAAGCGGACCAGGGCCGGCACGTGGAGCCGGACGTTCTCGCTCCGGGTGGACCCCC
>CAZGVR010000588.1:0-1974 GCA_964528945.1 uncultured Myxococcales bacterium | reverse complement strand
GCAGGCCCGTGGTGGGCTCGTCGAGGACGTACATGGTCCGGCCGGTGGATCGCCTGGCCAGTTCACGGCTGAGCTTCACGCGCTGCGCCTCGCCACCGCTCAGCGTCGTGGCGCTCTGCCCGAGGCTGATGTACCCGAGGCCGACTGCCTCCAGCGTCTCGAGCCTGGAGCGGATCGACGGGTGGGCGCCGAAGAACGATATGGCCTCCGATACGGACATGTCGAGCACGTCCGATATGCTCCTGCCCCTGTAGGTGACCTCCAGCGTCTCCCGGTTGTAGCGCTTGCCCTGGCACTGCTCGCACGTCACGTACATGTCCGGGAGGAAGTGCATCTCTATTCGGATGACCCCGTCCCCCTGGCAAGCCTCGCACCTCCCGCCCTTGATGTTGAACGAGAACCTCGAGGCGCCGTAGCCCCGGGCCCGGGCCTCGGGCAGCGTGGCGAAGAGATCCCTGACGTCGCCCAGGACCTTGGTGTAGGTCGCGGGATTGGACCGTGGCGTCCGGCCGATGGGTCCCTGGTCGATGTCCACGATCTTGTCCAGCGAGTGCACGCCGCGGAGCCCGCGGCAGTTGGGTGCACGGCCGGGCCATCCCTCGAGGGCCATGCGGACCGCGGGCAGCAGCGTGTCCATCACGAGGCTGCTCTTGCCCGAGCCGGAAACGCCCGTCACCGCCACCAGGAGACCCAGGGGGAACTGTACCGTGAGGTCCTTCAGGTTGTTCCTCGTCGCCCCCTCGATCGTGATCCTCAGGCTGCCCGGCCTGCGGCGGTGCTCGGGAAGCGGGATGCAGAGGTCGCCGGACAGGTAGCGGCCCGTCAGCGACCCGGGGGTCCCCATGACCTCTCCGGGCGTGCCCGTGGCCACGACGTGGCCTCCCTCGATCCCGGCGCCCGGACCCATGTCCACGATGTGATCCGCGGCACGCATCATGTCCCTGTCGTGCTCGACGACCACCACCGTGTTTCCGCTGTCGCGCAGCCCCATGAGCGTGTGGATGAGCCTGTCGTTGTCCCTCTGGTGCAGGCCGATCGAGGGCTCGTCCAGGATGAAGATCACGCCGACCAGCCCGGATCCGATCTGGCTCGCCAGCCGTATTCGCTGGCTCTCGCCACCGCTCAGGGTCGCGGTCGTCCTCTCGAGCGACACGTAGTCCAGGCCCACGTCCTCGAGGAAGCCGAGACGCGTGTCGATCTCCTTGAGGATGCGGGTCGCGATCTTCCTCTCCTGCGCCTGGAGCGAGAGCGATCCCAGGAACCTCCTGAGGTCCCCGACCTTGAGACGGCTGACCGCGTCGATCGACTGGCCTCCGAGCAGGATCGCGAGCGCCTCGGCCCTGAGCCGGGATCCGCCGCAGGCCTCGCACGGCCTTGCGGCCCTGTACCTGTTGAACTCGTCCACGAGCGAGTCGAGCTTCTCGGGCGCGCCGCCACCGCCGTTCTCCTCCCGGGTCCGCCTCTCCATCTCCCTGACCCGTCTCTCGAGGTTCGGGATGACCCCCTCGAAGCGCTTCCTGAAGACGTGGAGCTGGTCGTCCGACTGGAACGCCAGCTCGATCTCCCTGTCGGTGCCGTGGAGCACGAGCCTCCTCGTGTCCTCCGGCAGGTCCCTCCACGGGCAGTCCAGGTCCACCCCCAGCTGCCTGGACAGGGCATCGAGCAGTCCCTGGAACCAGGCCGTGCTCCTCCTCTTCCAGGGCGCGACCGCACCCTCCCTCAAGGTGCGGCCGTGGTCGGGAACGACGAGGTCGGGCTCGAACATGTACGTCTCCCCGAGCCCCACGCACGACTGGCAGGCGCCGGCCGGGCTGTTGAACGAGAACAGCCTGGGCTCGATCTCGGGGAGGGAGACCCCGCACTCGGGACAGGAGAAGCGCTCGGACATGAGCATGTCCTCGCCCTCGACGACCGAGACCTTGATCGTGCCACCGCCCACGCGCAGGGCGAGCTCCACGCTGTCCACGAGCCTGC
>CAZGVR010000587.1:0-1989 GCA_964528945.1 uncultured Myxococcales bacterium | reverse complement strand
GTGCGCGAGCCGGAAGGACGTTGCCTGATCATCGATCCCGGAGACGAGGCGCACACGATCTCCAGCGTGATCGACGAGCTCGAGCTGATCCCGGTGCTCGTCGTGGCAACCCATGCACACATAGACTGCCTGGGTGCGGCCGCCGACCTCCGCGACCAGTACAGGATCCCGTTCGTGCTCCACGGCCTGGAGGCCAGGAACCTGGACAGGCGCGACGAGGAAGCCCGCCTGTTCGGGCTTCCTGCCGTTCGCACCCCGTCGGTCGATCGGTGGGTCGAGAACGGAGAGCGGATCTCCTGCGGCGCCGAGACCCTGACCGTGCTGCACACGCCCGGGCACACGGCGGGGTCGGTCTGCCTCGCAGGGACGCAGATGATCTTCACCGGAGACACCTTGTTCGCGGGCGGCTACGGACGCACGGACCTGCCGGGGGGTGACGAGGAGAGGCTCCGGAGGTCGATCTCGGAGGCGCTGTTCGCGCTCGACGACAACACGATCATCTACTCCGCGCACGGTCCGTCGACGACAATCGGCGCCGAGAAGCGGTCCAACTGGATCGTCACCCGGCGGCGGCCATGATCGAGTCGTACAGGGCCGCGTAGCGGGCACCTGAGCGCCGCCAGGAGAAGTCCAGCCTCATTACGCGGGCAGCGAGCGCCCGCCAGCCGTCGTGCGAGGCGAAGGCCACGACCCCCCTGAGCAGCGCGCCCAGCAGCGGGACCGCACCGACCTCCTCGAAGACGAACCCGTTACCGCTCTCGAGCCCCGGGTCGAGATCCACGACCGTGTCGGACAGGCCGCCCGTGCGCCTCACCACAGGCACCGTGCCGTAGCGCATGGCTATCAGCTGGGTGAGGCCGCATGGCTCGAATCGCGATGGCACGGCCATCATGTCGCAACCCGCGTAGACCCTGTGCGAGAGGCGCTCGTCGTACCCGCGCCTGAACGCCACCTTGTCGGGGAACCGTCCGACGAGATCATCGATCGATCTCTCGAGGGACGGATCGCCCTGGCCGAGGAACACCAGCTGCACGTCGGATCTGAGGAGGCGTGGCGCGGCCTCCACGAGGAGGTCCACTCCCTTCTGGTGGACGAACCGGGAGATCACGCCCACGACCGGCGTTCCTTCCCGCACGCGTAGCCCCAGGTCCGCCTGCAGGGAGGCCTTGCAGCGCGACTTCCCGGCGATGTCCGAGTCGGAGTAGCACGCCTCGATGCGCGCATCGACTCCGGGATCCCACGTGCCGGTGTCTATGCCGTTCGTTATCCCCACGACGCCGGCGGGAAGGGAGCGGAGGAGCCCGTCGAGGCCCGCCCCCCCGACCGGACCGAGGATCTCCCTCGCGTAGGTCGGCGAGACCGTGGTGACCCTGTCTGCCGTCACCAGCCCTGCCTTGAGGAGGTTCACACGACCGTAGAACTCGTAGCCGTCTGCGTTGAACCCGGACAGGGACATCCCCAGCTGACCGATCAGCCCGGGATCGCAGTGCCCCTGGTGCAGGAGGTTGTGGATGGTGAGCACCGTTGCCGTGCTCTCCAGGGCGGCCGGCCGGGCTGCACCCCGTCTCAGGTGGTAGGGGACAAGGGCCGAGTGCCAGTCGTGGGCATGGATGACGTCCACGACCTCCCCGTCGCTCGCCAGGACGGCGAGCACGGCCTTGGCGAACAGCCCCCACCTGAGCGGCTCGTCCGACGCATCGCCGTAAACGCGCTCGCGATGCATCAGCGAGGTCTCCAGGAGCGCCCTCACTTCGACGCCGGAGGCCAGCCGCCCCTCGAACACCTCCACGGTGCAGTTCCTTCCTCCCATCTCGACCTCGATGGGGGTCAGCCTCCTCGACAGCGAACATGCCGACGGGTCCATGGACCCGACCATGGGGATGAACTGCGTGACCTTGAGACCGGCGGCCACCAGCGAGGCCGCCAGGGAACCGACGGCGTCCGCAAGTCCGCCGACCTTCGTGAACGGGAACATCTCTGCGGAAACTA
>CAZGVR010000586.1:0-1999 GCA_964528945.1 uncultured Myxococcales bacterium | reverse complement strand
GGATCCTTCCGACCGCCATGGAGAGCATCACGACGAGAGCCAGCGTCACGCGCATATCCATCTTCGCCATGCCTCGGATGTAGTGCCGCTCGAAGCCCAGCACGTTGTCCAGCCGGCTGTTCACGCGCTCGACGGCGGTCGTCCTCTAGGAACTTCCCTTCGTCTCTCACCGGTTTCCCGTGTGAAGGGATGGCCTTGGAGTCCACAGCCATGAATCTGCCCAGGTCCGGGAGCAACTTCTCGAGTTGCGTGACGAGGTCGTGGAACATCTCCGCGATCATGTGCCTGTGGTCGATGACCACGTCGAGAAAACGCGTGAAGGCGTCCTCGGTGGGTACGGCGTCCGCTCCCTCGAGCGGGTCGAAGCCGCACATGTAGCGGAGCTGGGCGTTGCGCCTGAGGTCCCTGATGAGCGACGCGATGGAGACGTGCTGCAGGACTGTGCCCGCGATGAGAGCGTTCCACATCGGACGGATGGGGTAGTCGTCGCGGCCGCGACCCCTGCGGACCTCCAGGAACGATACGAAGGACTCGTCCGGCATGGCGGAGAGGACGAGGTCGAGCCTGTCGAGGTCGCTCGCCGCGTCGATCTTTTCCCAGCTGAAGAGGTGGGTCTGTGGTATCCTGGCCATGTTCCCTCCGGTGGTTGGGGTTCTGGTTGCTTACACTACCTACGACTCCAACTACCGGTACTTTAATCCCCTACATGCGAAGATTCCTGGCATGGGCATGGCCGGGCGCAGCGCGCGGGTGGCGCCGCACCGAGCCCGGCCACGCCCCGGTGTTGCCCATTCACATGCCGAGGGCGAAGACCGTGGCTTGCTCTTGCAGGCCTCCGAAATAAGTCATAGTCTTTGGATATTATGTCAACTAGATGGAGGCCGATTCACGCCCCCTCTCACCCCGATAGCTTCGGTTCTCCGGGTACCGCCATGCGCCCCGGCTCGGGTCGAAGTGGCGTTGAATGGCTTGTCCTCGTCTGTTGGATAATGAACTGATGGATCCAGGAGCTCGCAATGAGCCTCAAGCTGACGACCGACATGAACGACCCAGGCGGGGTCCCCTACTTCCTCTGGGACGAGCCCATGACGCTCGCGACGCTGCGGGAGTGTCTCGACAGGGCCTCCCCCGTCGAGCGGGGCAGATTGCTCGGAAAGATAATGCGCGAGGCCAGGGACACGGACGTCTGGAGCTTCACGACTCCCGGCGAGGTGATTGCCCTCTGGGAGAGCATATCGAGGAACCTCGGAAGACGGAGGTCTTTCTGGTCGTGGCTCATCGGCCGCTGGAAGGAGGATGGCCTCCTCGATGGACAGTAAGCTGACGGATCTGCAACGCGACATCCTCGAGGCATTCTTCCGGCGAGAGCAGCGGTTCTTCCTCACCGGCGGAGGGGCGCTGGCAGGATACCATCTCGGGCACAGGCGAACCCTGGACCTCGATCTCTTCACGACCACCGATATCCTGGACGAGGGCGAAGATGTGCTCGCCGCGGCCGCGCGGGGCCTGGGGGCCAGGGTGGAGCCAGTAATGACGTCCCCGACTTTCCGCCGGTTGATCGTGCATCGTGGCGACGATAGCGTCGTCGTGGATCTGGTTCACGACACGGCCCCGCAGGGCCCCGCAGAGAAGATGTCTTTCGGCCCGATCAGGGTCGATCCGCCGGAAGAGATCATGGCCAACAAACTGTGCACCGTCCTGGCCCGAGCAGAACCCCGCGATCTCGTCGACGTCATGGCCCTCGACCGGGCCGGATGCACGGTGGAGGATGCCCTGCCCCTCGCCATGGCCAAGGACGGCGGGCTGACGCCTGCACAACTCGGCTGGATCCTGTCGGAGATCCGGATCGGAGAGGACGCCTCTCTCCCTGGCGGGGCCGAGCCGAGCGAAGTGCGAGGATTCCTGTCAGACCTGGAGAAGAGGCTCGCCAGGATCGCCCATCCGGGCAGATAGCCTCGATCTCCTCATCCTCACGCCACCTACGAGCCTTTGCTGTCTC
>CAZGVR010000585.1:0-2000 GCA_964528945.1 uncultured Myxococcales bacterium | reverse complement strand
TGACCTTGGAGAAGCCGCGGTCGGAAGCGAGGCCGAGTTTCCCTGCCTCGCTCGTGCCCAGGACCTCGTACAGCTTGTCGATGAGCATGGGCGGGCCGTACCGGTGATCCACCGGCAGGTTGACGAAGCCCTGCGACGCCCCGGCGTGCAGGTCCATCGTGAGGATCCTGTCGGCGCCCGCCGCCGAGACGTGATCCATCTTCACCTTGAGGGAGATGGGCACGCGCGGGGCGTCCTTGCGCTCCTGCCTGGAGTAGCCGAAGTACGGGATCACCGCCGTGATCTCGGCCGCGCTGCCGCGGCGGGCAGCGTCCAGGAGGAAGAACAGCTCGTCCCAGTGCTCGGCAGGCGGGTTCGTGGACTGCACGATGCACACGTGGCACTTGCGCACGTTCTCCTGGATCTGTACCCGGACCTCGCCGTCGTTGAAGCGCGTGACGAGCGCGTCACCGAGCTTGACCCCGAGGCGGTCGCATATCTTCTGGGCCAGCTCCGGGTTGGAGCTGCCGGAGAAGACCTTGAACATCTGCATGGGCAACCTCCAGCGTGGGGACGCGGCGTTTCTAGTTCAGTCGGCAGGGATCGGTCAAGGCTGGGATGAGGTCGCCGTGCCATGGGACGTCCTCAGCACGGTCTCGTCGATCCAGGCCATGACCATCTCCCGGAACTCCGGGGGGAGCAGCTTCATCATGTCGGGGTCGTGCCAGCCTATGACCTCGAAGAAGGCCGCCTCCAGGAGCCTGCGGCTCCCGGTCGCGCCGGCGAGCACGTCGCCGATGGCCTCGGCGGGGCCTCCACCGGCGCGCCCCGCCTCGTAGGCGTCTGCCGCCACGCGGAGGCACACCATCTCCTCCAGCAGGCTCGGCTTGTAGGCTCCGGCGCTCATGCCGAAGGCCATGCGCACTTCCGGCGCCCAGCGGAACCCTGCCTTGCACGTCGCCCAGGCGCCGACCCACGGCTGGCCTTCCGGCGACTTCACGACGACGAACCCGGCCTCGTCGATGTCCAGGCGCACCCTGGGTGCGAAGCTCTCGGCCCGCGGATCCGTGCCGGGTATCCCGCCCTCCGACAGCCACTTCCTAGCGGCCGGGAAGGCGGGGTAGTAGAGCAGGGCGGTGGCCGCATGGTCGCGGGCCTGGTCTATCTTCCCTGCCGCGGCGTCGACCACGGCGAGCGAGAAGTTCACGCCCGGATGGGAAGGGTTCACCGCGATCTCCCCCTCCAGCGCCGCTATGGCCTCGGCCTTCTTCCCGATCTGCTGCAGGCACCCGGCGAGTCGCTCGTGCAGCACCGGCATCTGCGGATCCCGTGCAACGAGCGCCCGGATCGCGTCGCAGAACTCCTCGTCCTGCATCGATGGATCGTCGATCGACCCCAGCAGTGACTCGACGTCCGCGAGCAAGGCCGGGTCCACCGCATACGGCTTGCCTATCTGTACGTCCCCTTCGGTCACCAATACGAGGAAGGGATCGGGCGCGAGCAGCCCGTTCCACAGGTCGTGGAAGGCCGAGGGCTCGGCGCCGATCGGCTCGCTGCGGAAGGCCGTCTTGCTCTCGGCCATGGCGCGCTCGAGACGCTCGGCCGGTCCGAAGGGTCCCTTCCCCGCGTACACCATCCCGTCCTGATCCTCGTCCACGCGCGATACCAGGGTGCCCGAGGTGAACTCGACCGGGATCGGTTACGAGACCGGCGTGAAGGGCGAGCTGCTCGGCGGCCGGGACCTTCCCCGCGGGGAGCATTGCGCCGCCGGTCTCCGGCCCCGGGACAGGCCCGTCCGGGCCCGAAGCGTGCGGGCGGCCCGTGCCGCAGCCCATCGCGCAGCCCAGGACGAGGCAGGCGACCCACGCCCGTGACGATCTGCGTGCCAGGCTCATGGACACGGAGTTTCGGGGACCGGGATCCAGGAGTCAAGTCCCTACCGTGCGCGGGCCCACCCGGCCCTTCCCACGGGGCCGCGCAACATCTATAATGATCATGTCGTGCTGACAGTGAGCGTTTCC
>CAZGVR010000584.1:611-2001 GCA_964528945.1 uncultured Myxococcales bacterium | reverse complement strand
GAGCTCGGGTTCAGGGACCTGTCCGAGCACGTGACGTGCCCCGTGGGCATGTACGGCGAGGGGCACTACGACAGCCCGATCTGGTCCACCACGCTCTGGCAGATCCGCGAGACGCTCGGCGCGACCAAGACCGACACCCTGACCATCGAGACCCTGGCCAGCATGTCCGGGAACGCGGACTTCAGCTCGGCCGGCTCGGCGCTCCTCGGCGCGGCCTCGGCCCTCGAGGGGTCGGTGCTCACGACCGCTGACGTGGCCGTGGTGGACACGGCCGTCGCCGACCACACGCTCGTGGGCTGCATCCGGGTCATACCGCTCGGCGACGAGGACTCGCACATCTTCCTCGCCATGGGATACGGCGGTGGCGACGTGCCGTCGGGCGTGCAGTTCAGCGTGGCCGCGCCGCTCTACACCACGCGCGTGACCGTCCGCTTCAGCCAGATGTCGGTCGGCGGCGGGTACACCATCTACATGAACAGGGGAGCGCCCGTGCACTTCTCGCGCTCGGGCTGGGACATCACGATCGACGACTACGACTACATGTACTCCGGGTCCCCGACCGACGTGAGCTACACGCCCTGGAGCGACCCGGTGATCGAGCCGGGCGCGACCTACTACTTCACGTACGTGCACAACTCGGACGCAATGATGCTCGGCGTGACCGTGGACATAGTCACGTACACGCCGCCGGACACGACCACGGACGCGGTCGAGGACACCACCCCGGACCCTGCCGGGGACACGATCGCCGACCTGCCAGCGGACACCGCGGCCGACACGACGGCGGAGCCGGATCCCGAGCCTGACGCGACGCCGGACGTGGAGGACGACACGGCCGCGGATCCCGGGACCGACCCGGGCACGATCAGGACGACAAACGGCTGCGGATGCTCCCTCGCCTCCTGATCAGATGCGCGCGAGCTGGATCCTCCATCCAAGGAACCTGGTGGCATACGGCCTCGTCGCCGTGGCCGGGATCCTCGTGTTCAGGCTCGGGGTCACGCCGTGGATCCCGGGATCGATCGTGGCCGCCATGCTCGTCGCGTACTACCTGGTGCTGCCGGTCCTGGCAACGCGCGGCCTCCAGGCCCTGGACAGGGAGATCGACAGGCTGCTCCTCGGCGGCAAGGGGGACGAGGCTCTCGCGCTCTGGAAGGGACGGATCCTCCTCAGGGCGTTCGGCCCTCCCGCGGCCACCAAGCCCAGGCTCGGCAGGATCCATGCGGCACGCAGGGCCTGGCGGGCATCGTTCGCGGCATACCACGAGGCCATGCAGTCCACGCGCGAGAAGGACCCGTTCGCGCTCCTCATGGGGCTCGCGGAGGCGGGTTTCCAGTGCGGCGAGGACCACGCGATCCGGGACACGCTCCTCAGGCTGTCGTCGGATCCC
>CAZGVR010000584.1:0-601 GCA_964528945.1 uncultured Myxococcales bacterium | reverse complement strand
GTCACGCTCACGGGCTACATGATCATGCACCTCGTGGTCTCGAGCGGCGGCAAGACCGACACGGCCCGGCAGGTGATGGAGAGATGGAGGCAAAGGGCCGCGGGCGAGCAGGACGAGGCCCTGCTCGGGCTGGCCGAGGCCGAGATCCTCGAGTCAGAGGGGCGGCCGAGGGACGCGGCAAGGAGGCTGGCGGAGGTCGACAGGGGACTCCTCGACGAGACGGTCGCCCCGCTCGCCGCTCTCCTCGAGGGCAGGCTCGAGCACTTCGACGGCAACCGCAAGAAGGCCGAGAAGCTGTTCGACGGGGTGCGGTCGAGCGCGACCTGCGCAAGGGCCCGGATCGAGCTCGAGGATTTCCTCTCGGCAACGGCGGGCGCGGACAAGGCCAAAAAGAAGCCTCAGTAGCGAAGGAGCCGGTCCAGGTTCCTGCGCTGCCAGTCCGCGGCCTTCTTCCGGAAGTGGAACTGGCGCTCCGTGTCCTTGAACGCCTTGCCGTGGTTGGCGCCGGCCTCCACGCCGTCGGTCGCGTGCAGCACGGCGTGGCTCATCTCGTGGTGCACGACCGAGGCCACGAAGTAGCGCGGCACCCATGCCTGATCCA
>CAZGVR010000583.1:1172-2003 GCA_964528945.1 uncultured Myxococcales bacterium | reverse complement strand
CCCTGGGGGGGATCGCCCACAAGTCGGCCGCCAAGGCCCTCGGCAAGGCCGCGGCCGACGAGGACCCTGGCGTGGCCACGCTGGCCGCGACCGCGCTCGGGGACATGCACACGAACGACTCGTACGAGATCCTGCTCAAGCTCCTGGGCTCGGTCAAGGATCCGGGAGTCAAGGCCGCGGTGCTCGATGGGGTGAAGAAGTGGAACAAGCCCTTCACGCCGCTGCCCCCTCCAGCCGAGCTTCCGGAGGGCAGCGGGACTCCCCCCCTGCCCGAGCTTTCCGTTCCAGAGGTCGAGACAGCACCGGTCGTTGCCGCACCCACGGAGCCGCCGAAGGGGAAGAAGGGCAAGAAGGGAAAGGGAAAGGGCAAGGAGGCAGAGCCCGAGGCCGCGCCGGTGGTCGAGCCGGCGCCACCTGCGGAGGCCGCTCCGGGCAAGGTCGGGATCAAGGCCATCGATGCACCGCCTCCGGGCCTGCCGCCCGCGGCCGCGGCCGGGACAGCCCCGTCCATCAAAAAGGCGGTGGTCGAACAGGGGATCGTCGAGGGCGAGGCGTACGCGTCGATGGCCGGCGCGGAGAAGCACGTGCTCGCGTGCATGGAAAGCGCCGGCGTCGAGCCGCCCTACGTCCCGGTCAAGGTGACCGTGACCCCGGGCGGGCACATGAGCAACCTCACGATCCTGAGGATGGTCGACGCGGGGCTCACGCTGTGCGTGCACGAGGCCATCCAGGGCATCGAGTTCCCGCCCGCTGCCAAGTCGTACTCGCTCGAGTACATGTACGAGAAGACCTCGTCAGACGCCGCGGCAGGGGAGGTCGAGGAGGAGGACG
>CAZGVR010000583.1:0-1162 GCA_964528945.1 uncultured Myxococcales bacterium | reverse complement strand
CGTGGCCTCGCCCGAGATCCCGGCGCTGGGCAAGCTACCGGCGTCGCTCCAGCCGATCCCGATCGAGCTCTGGGACCTCGCGCCCGCATCGTCCGTCTCCTTCCAGGCCGCGACCGCGTCGCTCGGCAAGGTTTCCGGCCGCATGGCGACCATGCAATTGCGCGGCGAGTGGGCCTGGAAGTTCCTGGGCCTGGGAGCCGCGATCCCGTTCTCGGGCGCAGCGGTGCGGTACGACCTGGACGGGGAGAGCATGAACGGGGAGTCCTGGATCCTGGGCAACATCGGGCTCTGGGCGAGGTACATGGGCTCTCACGCCGTGGGGTCGGCCACCCTCAGGTGGGGGCTCTCTCTCGGAGTCAACCTTCCAACGTCCACGAGGGTCTCGTGGGCCGACGACGCTGCCGCGCCGGATCCGGACTGGTACCCGGCGGTCTCGTCGTTCCTTGCGGGGTACTACCACCACGGCGTCTCGTACCCCGACCTGGAGGACACCTTCAAGGTCTCGATCAGGCCGGACCTGGACCTCGGCGTGACGATCGGCCCGCTCTCGTTCCAGCTCGAGCTGGGCTTCGACGCCATCGTGCTCGGCTCGTCCATCGACCCGGAGGACCCGTGGAGAGCGAAGAAGGACAACGAGGACCTCGGTCTCTTCCACCTCGGCGTCGGTGCCCAGGTCAGGCCGCTGCGGTGGCTCCAGCTCTCCCTCGAGGTGACGTCCATCTTCCCGATCGCCGGCACGAGCCTGAGGACCCTGAGGTTCGACAGGAGCATCGTGGGCGACCCGGCCGGTGGCGAGGCGTTCGCCACGCCCGCGATTACGGTGATCCTGCCGGCCGGCAAGGCCGGCTCCGGGTTCCTGTCCCTTGCGCTGCGCGTCCCCATGGGAGAGATCGGATCGTCGGCCGGCCCGGTGCGGCTCCCCCCCGTGATCCTCATGGCCACGGGCCTCAGATTCGATTGACGATCCAAGGCAGCGAGTTGATCTCGTGTCGAAATAGGCGTAATATCCGGCCAACAAACCGGAACACGACATGAGCTTCACCTGCCCACACTGCCAGCAGCCCCACGAGGGCATGATCTCCCAGTGTCCGGCTACCGGTCAGACCATCACGCCGGCCCACCACTGGGTGTCGGGTCCCGAGGATTCATGGAGGAGGCCGAG
>CAZGVR010000582.1:0-2017 GCA_964528945.1 uncultured Myxococcales bacterium | reverse complement strand
CCTCGGGGATGGCCTCGAATGAGGCGAAGAATTCGGGATCCGATATGTAGCCTCCCAGTACCCCGTCAAGGGTGTCTGGACCGCCCGACCCCGGAGTGACCGTCCCATCGAACATGGCCCGGTGCATAGGAATCACGATGTCCAGGCCCACGACGACGAGCATGAAGTAGTAGACGTCGGGAGAGGGCCCGGCAACCATCCGGTCCCCGAGCAGGGTCGCACCGCCGATCGTGGACACGGCCCCGCATCCCGGATCGAAGCTGTCCGCCGGGATCGAGTAGTCGCAGGTAGTGCCGTCCGGGCACGTGGCAGGGTCGGCAGGCACTCGCGTTCCCTTGTAGAAGTTGATGGCGAACGGGCACCCGCCCTCGGAGTAGCCGGGCAGCTCCACGAGCAGGTTGAGCGCTCCGCTCAGGATGTCTGTAGCGATGTAGTCGTTGGCAAGGAGCGCGAGACCCCAGAACGCGTTCTCCACCCCACCCGAGCACACTGCCTCGGGCACGAGCGGGTCGGTCTGCGGGGAGCACGTGGCCGGATTGCCGTCGAGATCCAGGCCCGAGCCCGGGTTGCCGTCCGAGCCGATTGCGAAATGGCCCAGCCTCACTGTCGGCTCGGGAAATGATGCCGGCACCGCGCAGCCTCCGTCCGGGAGAGCGTCGGGCGCGCCGTCCGAACCGCAGTCGAGCTCGAGCAGATCCGGCGGCTCGTCCGCGGCCGTGTCCTCGGCCGCGTCCTGGTCCGGGTGCGTGTCAGTGGCATCCGTGTCCACGCCGCTGTCCACCGGAGCATCCCCATCCTCGCCTGCATCGTCGGGAGGCAGGAGGCATGCACCTCCCTCGACGTTCTCGATCGGAGTGGTCTCGTCCACGGCAGGGCACTCCCTGGCCGGATCGCACATGCAGAGCCGCCCCTCGGCGCACTCGGTCGAGTCGTTGCATCGCTCCTCGCACGTGCCCGTGTACTGGAAGCAGAAGAGGCCCTTCGAGCAATCCGAGTCGATGTCGCAGCGCTTGCCTTTTCCCGAGAGGCATCCCGAGGCCAGGAGAGCTGCAGCCGCAGCGAAATGGATATGCTTCATATCGAGACCCTCGCCTTCAGGAAGATCGTGTTGGGACCTGCCAGCGGCGTTCCGAACTTCGTGTCGAACCCGCCCAGGTAGACGAGCGCTCCCAGGGAGAGCTCGAAGCCCTTGGAGGTGTTGACCGAGATCTGGGGGAACAGCACAGCGCTCGCGTCCTTCTTGCACTTGGATCCCACTTCCCGCCCGGTCTGGGAGCACAGCTGCTCGTACGGGAAGGAGACGACCGAGAACAGGCGGATCAGGAGCTTGTTGTCCAGGAGGTTGAAGTCCATGCCGGCCATCAGGTACTCGTGCGTGTTGACGTCGCCGAACTCGTCTATGAACCCGTGGATGTACTGCACGTTCAGGTACCACCAGGACGTGAACGAGTAGTCCACGCCGAAGGTGCCCTTCCAGAACCATCCCTTGGGGTAGTCCACGAGCAGATAGTTTCGATCTATGCCGCCCACGAAGACCTCGCGGCCGCCAACGTTGAGCCAGGCGCCAGAGGTGCGGACCTGCATCATGAGGTCATCGTGGAAGTAGAACGCGACTTCCCCCCACAGGCCTAGGCCTCCCAGGAAGTCCAGGCTCGTGGAGAAGTCCACGCCCAGCACCTGCATGCGCGGGTACGTGAGCCTCACGCTGTTCTCGACCGACGACCCACCCAGGTCGTCGATGCGCGAGAGCAGCTCGTACAGGCCGTCGCCCGGCTCTAGCGGCGGAAGCGTGACGCCGGGAGGCAGGTGGATGTCGCTCGCGTAGACGCGCTCCGAGCGCGGCATGTCGTCGAACCCGCTGAAGTAGCTGACCGACATGTCTATGCCGAAGAGCGTCCAGGACAGCTTGGCCGCCCCCTCTACGTTGGTGAACGTGAGCTTCGGCTTCCTGTAGCGGATGTCCCATTCGAGCACGCCGCCCTTGGTCGCGAACAGGTCCTGGAGATCTAGGAGCTGG
>CAZGVR010000581.1:0-2018 GCA_964528945.1 uncultured Myxococcales bacterium | reverse complement strand
CCCTGCAGGCCGACCTAATGTGGCTGCGCATGGCAACGCCGGGCCGCACCTCGATACGAATAGGTACCTTCCTCTACAGGATAGCCAGGCTCGAGGGCGCGCAGCGCGGCGGCATGGTCGAGCGCGTTTCCGGCCCGGATCCCTTCCTGGTCCTCGTGTCCACAGTGCTCAGCCTGAGGACCAAGGACGAGCTGACCGAGGTCAAGAGCCAGGACCTGTGGTAGCGCGCGCGCACGCCCGAGAGGATGATCGGGCTGGGGGCCGCGGAGATCGCGCGCATCATCTACCCCGTGGGCTTCTACAGGCGCAAGGGCGAGCAGATCGTTGCCATCAGCAGGCTCGTAATCGAGCGTCACGGCGGCCGCGTGCCCGACACGATCGACGAGCTGGTGGCGCTGCCGGGCGTGGGCCGCAAGACCGCCAACCTGGTGCTCGTGGCAGGCCACGGGAAGCCTGGCGTGTGCGTGGACACGCACGTGCACCGCATCGCGAACCGCTGGGGCTATGTGAGCACGCGGCACCCTGACGAGACAGAGCAGGCGCTCAGGCAGAAGCTGCCGCGGAGGCACTGGATGGACGTGAACCGGCTGCTGGTGTTCTTCGGCAAGACCGTGTGCCAGCCCGTGTCCCCGTGGTGCTCGCGCTGCCCGCTCGGCCGAGAGTGCCCGAGGATCGGGGTTGGCAGAAGCAGGTGAGGTGATGACCGGCCCGGCCGGGCCGGTCGCGAGGCAGGGCTACGGGGGATCGATCCTGGTCAGCTCGATGCCGTCGATCTTCATCTTCCACTTGCCCTCGACCTGGTGCGGGGCCTCGTCGATCCTGAAGGTGGAGGAGATGCCGAGCACGCTCGTCTCGAACTCCTTGTCGTCGATCTTCTTTATGGAGGCGCCCTGCAGCGACTTGGAGGTGCCGGGCTTCTCGAGCTTGTAGTCGACCTTGCCGTCCTGGGAGATCACGAGGTCCATGCCTCCGCCGGACCACGTACCGGCGATCGCCTCGATCATCCTGGCGGTCCTGCCGGCGGCCTCCTGCTCCGCCTTTGCCTTCCTCGCCTCCTCCTCCTTCTCGATCTTCTCCTTCAGGGAGGCGATCACGGGCCGCCACCCGTCGTTCAGCTTCTCGAGGGCGGCGCGGCGCTCCTCTCCGGAAGCGGGCGCGGCCTCGTACTCGGCCACGATCGCGGCCTTCTTCTCCTCGACGACCTTCTTCGTCTCCGGATCGGCCCGCTTCGCGAAGTCGTCCAGGTCCTGGACCTTCCACCTGTAGCGCTCCTCCTGCTGGTCCAGGCCGGATCCGAAGCAGCATCCGCCGGCGATCGTGCCGAAGCACGCAAGGGCGGCAACCAGGGTCGCGCGCATCGATGCCCGTGTCATTGTCGTTCCTCCAAGACGGATGTGGGGACCTAATGCGGCAGAACCCTGGCGTCAACCCGGGCGCCCGGATATATTTCCGCTGCTGGAGGACCCCCGATGAGCAGGAACCGACAGGCCGCTTCCTTCGTATCCTCGATCATGACGGCGCTGGCTTTCGGCTGCGCCGCCGACCAGGGAGGCCCGGGAGTGGACGCGATCACGGACTCACCCGCGGACACGCCGGCCGACACCATGGCGGACACGTTCGCGGACACGTCCACCGACTACCCGGGCGACCACGTTCCGCCCACGAACTGCAACCTGGACATCCTGTTCGTGGTGGACTCCTCGGGATCCATGATGGACGCGGCCGCGAGCCTGGCAGGCGCGGCGTTCCCGCAGTTCGCCACCGAGCTGGAGGCCTACCCCGAGCTGGGCACGTACCGCGTGGCGTTCAAGGACCACCTGTACGGCGAGAACGAGGTCACGGACGGCGTGTTCGTGCAGGACTCGCTCTTCCTCACCATGGGATGGCCCGACGGCGTGCCGCACGACGCGTTCAACTGCGAGGAGGTCCCGAGCGTGGACTGCAACTTCGCGTCCGGCGAGTCCTGGATGGTGGGCCCGTCCGCCACGCTAGCGGCCGAGTTCGATTGCGTGGGCAGC
>CAZGVR010000580.1:0-2033 GCA_964528945.1 uncultured Myxococcales bacterium | reverse complement strand
GGTGAGTTGCGGGGCCGGGGTACCGACCTCGATGGTCGGGGTCGGGGCGTCCTGCAGCGTCGTCTGCACCTCGCGCGACGCGCATGGACACCGGCTGCATCGTGGAGGCCACGGCCACAGGTGGAAGCTCATCGAGCGGGATCTCCGTGGCAGGCGCGCATAGAGCCTGGGGAGGGGACAGCTAGAACTGCCTCTCGTGCCTCGGCGGACCGTCCCCCGGCTCCAGGTCGCGCCAGTACGATCCGCCCCCGCCTCGGCGCAGGCCCAGCCTGTCCCTGCCCGTCAGCCTCATCGCGAGCCCGGTCGGAGCGACCACGAGGTAGAATACCAGGACCAGGACCACACGGCTCGTGATGTTGCCCAGGATCCATCCGATGGCCGTCCATGCCCAGTACCCGGGCAGGGCCGCCCGCGTCCCGGTGAGGCCCAGGCCACCGATCAGGATGCCGGCCGCCCATACGGCACAGGCCGTCCACTCGCTCCGCGCGAGCGGCCATCCGAGGAACAGGGAGGTCCCGGCAAGCCCGCAACCGAGGGCAAAGACCGCCCCGAACTCCCTCAGCCTTCCGGGTCCCGGCCTCCAGTCGACTTTGACCAGCGTCACGCTCGCACCCCTCTAGAAGATCGTGTAGATGAAAGGCGCGATGCTGGTGGAGCCCAGCACGACCAGCAGCAGCACGGCGAGGAGCACGACCACGATGGGGGCGATCCACCATGCCCCGTACTCCCTCATGAAGAGGTACAGCTCCTTGATCGTGCTCGTGCGTCTCGGCAAGGTCATGACCTCCTAGTCGGGCTCGAAGCCCGCTGCGCCGCGGCGCGTTGCCGGCACCTGCTGGTCACGCGCGAGGCAGAGGCAGTTGCCGAGCACCAGGGCATCCATGTCGGTGCTCATGAAGCACTGGAACGCCTCGGCCGGAGTGCGCACGATGGGCTCTCCCCTCACGTTGAGTGAAGTGTTGACGAGCACAGCGCAGCCAGTCCTTCCCTCGAACCTTGCGAGGAGGCGATGGAGGAGCGGCGAACCATCCCTGGACACCGTCTGCACGCGCGCCGACCCGTCGACGTGCGTCACTGCCGGGATGGGCGACCTCACCGCACCCAAGAGAGCCAGGCCCCGCGTCCTTCCCCTGTCCGGCTGCTCGTAACCGCGGACCCGGGCCACGAGGAGCATGTACGGGCTCGGACGATCCAGGTCGAAGTACTCGTGCGCCCTCTCCTCGGGGCAGATCGGGGCGAACGGCCTGAAGGACTCGCGCTTCTTGATCTTCTGGTTCAGCCGGCGCTGCATTCCCGGGTCCCTCGCATCCGCCAGGATCGATCGCGCTCCGAGGGCCCTCGGGCCGTACTCCATGCGGCCCTGGAACCAACCCACGACGAATCCCTGCTCGAGCAGCTCCGATACGCGGTCGAGGAGCGCTTCCTCCTCCGCGACCTGCGAGTACCTGGCGCCCAGCTCGTCCAGGGCCTCGCGGACGGCCTCGCCATCGAACGCAGGTCCCAGGAGGCTGCCCCGCTGGCCGTCGGACGGATCGGGCATCCGCGGCCTCCCCATCACGCCGTGCCAGACCTCGAGGGCCGCGCCCAGTGCGCCGCCGGCATCCCCCGATGCGGGCTGGATCCACACGTTCCGGAAAGGCCCCTCTCTCGCGATCCGCCCGTTCGCCACGCAGTTCAGCGCTACTCCGCCCGCGAGGCACAGGCTCCGGAGCGCCGTGCGCTCGTGGACGTGGCGAACCATGCGGAGGAGGATCTCCTCCACAACGGCCTGGACGCTGGCCGCGAGGTCCATCTCCCGCTGCCCTGGCTGCGCTCCCAGGGGACGGGGCGGCCCGCCGAAAAGCGCGTGGAACCTCGGGCTCGTCATGACGAGCCCATGACAGTAGGAGAAGTACCTCTGGTCCAGCCAGAACGACCCGTCCGGCCTCACATCCAGGAGCCGCTCGAGGATGACATCCCTGTAGACCGGATCCCCATAGGGAGCGAGGCCCATGAGCTTGTACTCGCCCGAGTTGACCTTGAACCCGGCGTAG
>CAZGVR010000579.1:0-2042 GCA_964528945.1 uncultured Myxococcales bacterium | reverse complement strand
GGAGACGGCGGTCGAGGCCGGGGACCCGGCCCCGGTGTTCCGTCTCTACGAGTCCCTCGCGCAGGCGGCGGGCAGCGACGCTACCAGGTTCGGCGTGTACCTGAACGTGGCATCGAGACTCATCCTCAAGTTCGAGGCCATGGATCGCGCCTGCACGTTCCTGTCCAGGGCGCTCGACCTGAAACCCGATCACGAGGGGGCGTTCCTGATCGTGTCCCAGGTCTGGAGCGAGGCGCCGGACGGTGCCCTCAAGATAGCGCTCCACGCGGAGAAGGGGGCCAGGGCCTGCGCGGAGGCTGATGCCAGGGCGTTCTTCCTGGCCCATGCGATCGAGATGTACAGGAACAGGCTGGGCGACGAGGCGAACGCCCAGCGGCTCGAGGTCGAGCTGGCGGACGCGAAGAGGCCGCCGGTCGAACCCAGCCCGCCCGCGAAGGCCGCGGGCAAGCCGTCGATCCCCCCGCCGGGAGCCGCGACCGCTGCCGACGTTTCCAGTAACGGTTCCGTGATCAGTGCCGATTCGCAGGAGGACGCCCAGATGAAGGACACGGACGAGATGGACGATAGCACTAGCGTGGAAATCACTGGCACGGAGTCTCCGTGGCTCGAGCCCACCCAGGAGGTGGAAGCCCTCCTCGGCAAGGCGCGCGGGGTATCCGACGCCCAGAAGGCGCTCGCGGCGTGGCGCGAAGTCCTGGCGAGGGCGCCGAGGACCGAGGAGGCGTTCGCCGGGCTCATGCGGGCGTGCGGGGACACGGGCAAGTGGAACTACGCCGTCGAGGCCCACAAGAAGGTCATCGCGGAGCTTCCCGAGACGTCCATCGATCCTCGCATCGAGATCATGCTCAGCATGGGCCGCCTCTACCGCGAGAAGATGAACCAGGAGACGTCCAGCATCTCCGTGTTCCAGCAGGTCCTGAAGACAGATCCGGCCAACGACGAGGCCACGACGATCCTGCTGGACATCTACCAGAAGATGAACCGCTGGCCCGACTACGTGAAGCTGCTCGCCCTCAAGTCCGAGAACGCCACCATGGTCGAGGACAAGGTCGCCGGCTTCCTGGACGTGGCCCAGATCTACCTGGAGCGCTTCAACAACCAGGGCGAGGCCATGAAGTGCTACGAGCGGGTGATGGAGATCGACCCGCAGAACGACACCGCCGCCACGTATCTGCTGCAGATGTACGAGAAGCGCAGGGACTGGGAGAAGTACGTGATGCTCAGCCTGGCCCGCATCGAGAAGGACTCGCAGGGGCACTTCACCGAGCTCGTGGAGCTCGCGACCATGGCCGACGAGCGCGTGAGGAAGCCCGCCGTCTCCATCGACCTCTGGTCCAGGGTCATCGCGATCGACGAGAACCATCCCGAGGCCGTGGGCGCGCTGGCGGGCCTGTACGAGCGCAACCGCGACTGGGACAAGCTCGCGACCATCCTGCGCAAGCAGGCCGACCAGGAGGCCGACGCCGGCAAGAGGAAGTCGACGCTCCTCAAGCTGGGGCTCCTGTACACGGACAAGGTCCAGAACGACTCGGAGGCGGTGAAGACCTGGAAGGAGCTCCTCGCCCTCGACCCGCAGGAGCGCAGGGCGATCGACCAGCTCAAGAAGCGCTACATCGCCATGCGGGCATGGGACGAGATAGAGACCTTCTTCGAGGAGACGGACGGCAAGTGGGACGAGCTCGTGCGCCTCATGGAGCGCGAGCTGGAGACGGAGGGCATGGAGGACTCCGTCAAGATCGGCATCCTGTACAGGACCGCGCGGCTGCTCCGCGATCGCATCGGAAAGGCCGACAAGTGCGCGCAGGCACTCGAGCAGGTCCTCGCGATCCGCGCCGACGAGGCCGATGCCGCCGAGATGCTGATACCGATCTACGAGCAGGCGAAGAGCTGGAGCAAGCTCGCGCACGTGCTCGAGATAAAGCTCGGACACGTCGAGGACGGGATCGAGCAGCACGACCTCATGGTCCAGATAGCCGCCATCTTCCGCGACAACCTGTCCGATCACTCCTCGGCCTTCGAGTGGTACGTGAAGGCGCTCACCA
>CAZGVR010000578.1:0-2069 GCA_964528945.1 uncultured Myxococcales bacterium | reverse complement strand
CAGGTCCGCCTCCATGTCCATGTCCGGGTCCAGCATGTCGGCCGGGTACCCGGTCTTGGCCGACACCATTGCCAGGACCTCGGAGAGGACATCGCGAGGCGCGTGGGCCTCGAGTGGCTTCTTGACCTCGAGTGGCGTTCGAAACGTGGTCGATGTCACCGTCGGCGCCGCAGGCGCCGACGGTGACGTGGAGGGCGATGCCGGTGAATGTGTCTCGGTTGCATTCGGAACCGAAGCGGTGGATGGCTGGAACCTCTCGACGAAATGCGAAACCGATCTGATCGTGGGATAGTCCTTCAGCTTGAGGTTCTCCTGGCGAGGGATCGAGTAGATCCTCCTGAGCTCCGCGAACAGCTCGGCCTGCTTGACCGTGTCGATGCCCAGGTCCGCCTCCATGTCCATGTCCGGGTCCAGCATGTCGGCCGGGTACCCGGTCCTGGACGAGACCAGCTCGAGGACCTCTGCCAGCATGTCCCTCGGGACCGGGACCGCGCTGGCAGCCGGGGCGGTCTTCGCCTCGGACTGCTCGAGCGACACCGGAGCGAGATGGAGCACCCTGCCCGTGGTCGCGAGAGCCGCGTTGCCTGCCGGCGACATGGCATCCAGCCAGGCGGAGTAGAGAACCGGATCCGACACCCGTAGCCCCCGGGACGACGACTTCTCGAACAGCAGCAAGGCGACCTGCGATCCGAACCCCGCCGAGAACCTCAAGACCCAGCGCGGATCGTGGCGGCCGCCGCGCGAGAAGTTCATGTCGCTGAACGCGGGATCGAGTCTCTTCAGGTTGGCGACCGGCGGGACCGTGCCTCCGTGCAGGATCCACGGCGCCAGGGCATCCTCGAACCCCACGCCCATGGGATGCCCGGTGCAGCCCTTGGTGTTGGCGATCAGGACACGATGGGCGTCATCCCCGAACGCCTCCCGGATGGCCGCGATCTCGCTCTCGGCGCTGCCGCCCCGTGCGGGGGTGTAGGTCTCGTGGGACATGAACACCATGCTGGACGCCAGGTCCCGACGCTGCACGCCCGTCCGCCGCTCGGCATCCCCGACGAAGCGGACCATCTCCGAGCGCACGTGGCCAGCGTCGAGGCGGGATCCGTGGTATGCGCTGTTGGAGATCTGCGTGTGCGCGATGCGCGCCAGCGGCAAGGCGCCGCGGGCGGCGACCTCGTCCTCCGACTCCACGACCAGGGCGGCGGCCCCTGCACCGACCAGCAGGCCGTGCCTGCTCTCGCCGAACGGGATCGCGGCCTCCGCAACGTCGGCCTTCGTCGAGGCAGCGCCGCTCGCCAGGAATCCTCCTCCGACCCACGGGAGAAGCCGGGGGCTGGAGGCGTCGTCCGCGGAGGCGATCACGACCCTCCGGCAGCGGCCTGCGCGTATCCAGTCGACGGCCACGGTCACGGCGATCGCGGTGGACGCGCACGCCGCGTTCACGTGGAGGTTCGGTCCCCGTGCGAGGATGGCCTGCGCCAGCTGGCAGTGCCCCATCGCCAGGATCCCGAAGAGGATCTTCCTGTCGAAGGCGTACGGCCTGCCAGCGAGCCTGTGCTCGTGGTAGGCCTCCAGCTCCTGCGCGAACCGATCGTAGCCCGGGAAGCACGAGGCGAAGATGACCCCCGTCTCGTCCCTCAGCTGCTCCGGGAGGGCCCATCCGTCCGGCAGCTCGGTCCCGGACCTCGTCCTGCGGGTCCGGCGGACGAGCGGTATCCCGGCGTCGCGGAGGGCCTCGAAGCCGGCCGCGAGCGCCATCCTCGTCGTGGAATCCATCGTCCCGACGAGGTCGGGATCGAGCCCGTAGCTCCCGGCCAGATCCAGCCGCCCGGCCTGGCCTGCGAGCTTGATGGCCCCCGACACGTCGTCGAGCGGGACCTCGGTGAAGTCTCCGCTCGCATCCTTGTGGATGGACTTGAGGCCCAGGGTGGGAAAGACGTCCTGGACCTCCCCGGGCACCCGGTCCAGGAGGTTGCGTCCCTCGAGAAGCATGCCCACGTTCCCGTCCGAGAACAGGTCCCGATCGCCTCCCGGCAGCCCCACGCCCGCTCCGCAACCCACCACCCGCCTGCCCC
>CAZGVR010000577.1:0-2076 GCA_964528945.1 uncultured Myxococcales bacterium | reverse complement strand
GGCGTGCAGGATGCGGTCGATGGGTGCCGCGCCTCCGGCCGCCTCGTGCGGCTCGGCTTCCCCGGCCGCGGTCGCGCGCGAGAGCAGGTCCGTGAGCACGCGCCCGATCTCGTCCATCTCCTTCCCGTCCTGGAACAGTCGAAGCTCGCGGAGGTTGTCCCTGACGCGCTTCGACAGCGTGTCCCGGTCCTGCTCGCGCGAGTAGGCTGGCACGTGCAGGATCTCGGCGACCAGCGATTCGACCGGCGAGAAGGGATCCCGCGATCCGGGCCGGCACGTGCAGAGCACGGTCGTGAAGGAACCGAGCTTCTCCCGGATCAGCCTGGAGGCGTGCGCCGCCAGCGCGGTCTTGCCCGAGCCGGCGGCGCCCTCCACGTGGACGACCCTCGCCGACCCGCTGACGGCGACCTTCCGCGCATCGTCGACGATGGCATCGACCTGCGCGGCACGCCCGTGGAGGTCTCCCTTGCGCTGCTCAGGCCCGGGCCGCCCTCCGGCTCCATCGCCGGCTGCATCCGCCGTCTGCCTGGGGACCGGGGCCCTCTCGCGGGTCGCCAGGCGTGCACCGCAGGCGCTGCACCGGACGGCGCCCTCCCTGTTCTCGAAGCTGCATAGTGGGCACGTGATCATGAGCGGGGATCCTAGGGGATGTGACGCGGCGATTCAACCGCGGAAGACGGGTACCCGTGCCGCCGCGATCCTGGCGAAAGCCGCCGGCATCCGCTCCAGCAGATCACCGGCGATCATCGGGATCTCCCCCACTGCTTCCCTGGCGAGATCGCCTGCAGTGCCGTGTACGAGCACGGCCGCCCTCGCTGCGTCCCACGGTGGGATCCCCTGGGCGAGGAGGCCTCCGACCACTCCGGTGAGCACGTCTCCGGAGCCGCCGGTCGCCATCCCGGGGTTGCCCGTGGTGTTCACGGCGAGATCCCCGCGCGGGGACGCCACCACGGTCCTCGAGCCCTTCAGCACGAGCACGGCCCCGAGCCCGGTCGCGGTCGAACGAGCGATCCCCAGCCTGTCCTCGCGGATCTCTGGGACCGGACGGCCCGTGATCCGGCTCATCTCGCCCGGGTGCGGCGTGAGGACCGCGGGGCATGCGCGGGAACGGAGCAGCCCGTCGGGCAACCCAGGGAGGAGGGTGAGGCCGTCGGCGTCCACCACGACCGGGAGAGCACGGCGCTCGAGGACCGCCAGGAGCACCGCGGCCATCGACTGACCCGTGCCGCAGCCCGGGCCGATGGCGACCGCGTCCTTGCCCTCGATCACGGAGTCCAGCCGCCTTGCCGCGTCCTGGTCGAAGGGCGCGCCGGCCGCGGACAGGAGCGGCTCCAGCATGACCTCGGGCGACTTGGCCGCCTCCATGGCGGGCATGACGTCCATGGGCACCGCGATGGTGACCAGCCCAGCGCCGGATCTCAGAGCGGCCTTGCCCGCAAGGACCGCCGCCCCGGTCTTTCCCGGAGATCCCGCGACCACGAGAAGGTGGCCGAACGTTCCCTTGTGCGAGTCCGGCGCCCGGGCCGGCAGCATGGCCGAGACCTCCGCCGCCTCGATGGTCGTTCCGTCGAACCCGACCTCGCCCACGACCCGCGAAGGGACACCGATGTCCACGACCCTGACCTCTCCGGCTTGCTCGACTCCCGGGTGGATCACGAGCCCACGCTTCAGGCAGGCGAAGGTCACGGTCCTCGTCGCACGGACCGCCGCCCCCAGGGGCCGGCCGGTGTCCGCGTCCAGGCCCGAGGGGAGATCGATGCTGACGACCGGGGAGCGGCACGCGTTAATGGCCTCGATGGCCATGGCCGCCGATCCCCTGGCCTCGCCCGAGGCCCCAGTCCCCAGGATCGCATCCACGACGCACGAGGCGCCGTGGAGCAGGGAAGGGAGCCTCTCAGCGGCCTGCTCGCCGTCCAGCTCGACCACCGGGACCCCGGCCGCGAGGAGGATGTCCAGGTTGATCCTCGCATCCCCCTTCACGTCAGGGATCCCGGACAGGAGGATCACGCGCAATGCATGACCGGCGTTCCCCAGATGGCGGGCGATCACGAACCCGTCGCCGCCGTTCGAGCCCCT
>CAZGVR010000576.1:0-2086 GCA_964528945.1 uncultured Myxococcales bacterium | reverse complement strand
CGGTCGAAGATAGGCTGGAGCCGTGGCCCGGTCGTGAGCGGCTCGAGGTGCTGGAGGCCGCGCGCGGCCAGCATCAGCTCGATCGCGACGATCCTCCTGCAGTTCCCCAGGATCGAGGCCGCCTTGCGGGCGGCGATGGACCCCATGGACACGTGATCCTCCTGGAAGGCCGAGGTAGGGATCGTGTCCACGGACGCGGGATGGGCGAGGCTCTTGTTCTCCGAGGCCAGCGCGGCAGCCGTGTACTGCCAGAGCATGTACCCGGAGTTGAGCCCCTCGCGTCCCAGCGCGAGGAAAGGCGGCAGGGATGACACCATCGGGTTCACGAGCCTGTCGATCCGCCTCTCGGTGAAGCTGCCGAGCTCCGACAGGGCGATGGCCGTGAAGTCGGACACGAGCGCCACCGGCTCCCCGTGGAAGTTCCCGCCCGACAGGGCCTCGCCGTCCACGATGATCGGGTTGTCGGTGACCGAGTTCATCTCCCTCGCGAGCACGGTGCACGCGTGGTCAAGGGTGTCGCGCACCGCCCCCAGCACCTGCGGCACGGCCCTCAGGCTGTAGGCGTCCTGCACCTTGCCGCAGTTCCTGTGCGACTCGAGGATCCTGCTGCCCTCGAGCAGCTCCAGGAGAGATCGCGCCACCCTCACCTGTCCGGGGTGCGGCCTCACCGCGTGGATCCTCGGATCGAACGCGGTGACCGAGGCGCGGAGCGCGTCCACGCTCATGGCGGCGGATGCGACCGCCCACGAGAACAGGCGGTCGGCCCCGGAGAGGACCAGCCCGAGCACCGCGCACATCATCTGCGTGCCGTTCAGGAGGGCGAGCCCCTCCTTCTGGATCGGCACGAGCGGCTCGATCCCGGCCTCGCGCATGGCCTCGAGCGCGGGACGCGTCCGGCCGCCGTGCACCACCCTGCCCTCTCCCATGAGGGCCATGGCCACGTGGGCGAGCGGGGCGAGATCCCCGCTGGCTCCCACGGATCCCTGCGATGGCACGATCGGCACGATGTCCGCGTTCAGCATGTCGAGGAGCACCTGCACCGTGGCAGGGCGGACCCCGGAGAGCCCCTGCACCAGGGAGTTGGCCCTGAGGACCATCATCGCCCTCACCACGTCGCAGGGCAGAGGATCACCGACACCTGCCGCGTGCGAGAGGATGAGGTTCCTCTGGAGCTCCTGCGCGTCGCCGGCCGTGAGTTGGACCGAGGCCAGCGCCCCCAGGCCGGTCGTGACCCCGTAGACGACCTTGCCCTCCCTCACGAACCGCTCGACCGCCTCCTGGCTTCTCCTCATCGGCTCGATGCAGGAACCGTCGATCTCGACGCGTTCCCCGGCGGTCGCGACCGCCACGAGATCCTCGATGCCCAGCGACTTGCCGTCGATGACCACCATCAAGGCACGCAGACGCTGAAGGGCGCGAGGCCCGTGCTCACCCTGGAGAGGGGCGCACCCGAGTGCGAGTCCAGGATCGCCAGGCCCGGGTTCTCGAGGTCGCGGTCCACCACCAGCAGCCGCCCGCGGCCGTCCTCTGCCATGCCGAGGAGCGTGAACCCGTCGCCTTCCAGGTACGGATCCCCGTCCACCGATCCGTCCGAGGGATCGAAGCGCACCAGGCGATCCCCGTCGCCGGGGGTGGTCACGGTCGCCCAGCCGGTGGTCGCGTCCACGATCAGGAAGTCGGTGATGTCCCCGCCGAGCGCGTCCTCCCCGACCACCATTCCAGCGCCCTCGAGCGCCGTCAGGTCCACTGCCTCGATCCCGCCGTCCAGCACGCCGTACTCGCCGGTCCTCGGAACGAGCACGAGATCCCCGATCACGACGAGCCTCCCGTACGGGGAAGGGTTCTCGGCCGCAAGGGGGACCGCGTCCGGACCAAGCGTCGAGGGATCCGCGTCCACGACCTCGAGCGCCGAGGGATCCACGAGCACGACCAGGCCGGGCCCTGAAGGTGCCCAGAGCGGCGTGTCCCTGTCGAGCCGCTGCAGCGCGACCACTGCCAGGTCGCCGGCGGTCGCGACCAGGCAGGCCTCGGGCACGCCGTCGCCGTCCGCGGCCCAGGAGAGGTCCACCCTGCCCTGCTCGATCCC
>CAZGVR010000575.1:0-2090 GCA_964528945.1 uncultured Myxococcales bacterium | reverse complement strand
GCCCTACGAGGGAATCCCCGAGCTGAGGGAGGCCGCGGTCTCCTACATGCGTCGCTCCTTCGGCGTGGATCTGGATCCGGCGACCGAGGTCCTGGTCACGGACGGGTCCAAGGAGGCGATCTTCCATCTCCCGGGCGCGCTCGTGGACCCCGGCGACGGGGTCCTTGCCCCTTCGCCCGGATACGTTCCGTACTACAGGGGCGCTGCCTTTGCGGAGGGCGTGGCCGTACCGTATCCCCTGGTTGAATCCGGACGCTTCCTGCCGGACGTCCGTGACCTCGAGTCCAGGGTGGACGCCGCGGCAGCGAGGGGGACGCGGATCCGGCTGCTGTGGCTCTGCCATCCCAATGCGCCGACCGGTTCCCTGGCGTCCGTGGACCTGTACGGATCGATCCTCGCGATGGCTCGCGAGCGGGGGATCGTGGTCGCCTCGGACGAAGCCTACTCGGACTTCGCATGGGAGGGAAGGGCCGTGTCCGCCCTGCAGGCCGGCAGGGACGGGATGATCGCGTTCTTCTCCCTCTCGAAGCGCAGCAACATGACCGGCTACAGGGTGGGCTGGGTAGCGGGTGACGCCTCGATCGTCTCCGGCCTGGGCAAGGTCAAGGAGAACGTGGACTCCGGGACCCCGTGCTTCGTGCAGGAGGCGGCCGCGGCCGCGCTCGAGGACGAGTCCCACGTGCAATCCATGCGCGCCGAGTACCTCCGGAACCGTGACGTGCTCCTGGGTGCGCTCGAGGCTGCCGGGCTCCCCGTGTCCAGGCCCGGCGGTGCGCTCTATTTATGGCAGCGGGGCTTGGGCGGGATGTCCTCCACCGAGCTGTGCGCCAGGCTCCTCACTCCGCGGATCGCGGTGGCAGCCCTGCCGGGGGAAGCACTCTCGCCGCAGCTCGATGACGGGACATGCCCGGGCGCCGGATATATCAGGTTCTCGCTCACCGCGCTTCCGGAGCGGATCGAGGAGGCCGCGTCCCGCATCAGGGAGCACCTGCGTCTCTAGGCCGGCGCGGGTCCGTCTTGTTGACTGGGGTCGTCCTAATGCTTATTACCACGTGCCATGGAGAGGCTGGGCCACGCCCGGGAGTTCGCAGCTCGCGCCAGAGGGTCGGGCTGCGCCCTGAGCATCGGCAACTTCGACGGCTTCCACCTGGGCCACCGGGAGGTCGTGGGCCGGTGCGTGGACAGGGCCAGGGTACTGGGCATCCCATCGGTCGTGCTGACCTTCGAGCCGCATCCGCTCGAGCTTCTCGCCCCGGGACGGGCGCCGCGCAGGCTGACCACCCCTCACACGCGTGCCTTCCTGCTGGAGGGCGCGGGCGTGGACTTCCTGGTCGAGCACCCGTTCTCCCGTGACCTGGCCGCCCAGGAGGCCCGCGAGTTCGTGAGGGACGTCGTGATGGGCCAGCTCGGCGCGAGGTTCGTGGTCGTCGGGAGCGAGTTCCGATTCGGCAAGGGCAGGGCGGGAGACGGCGAGCTGCTCGTCCGGCTGGGCACCGAGGCCGGCTTCGAGGCTGCCGTGGTCACGGAGATAGTGGTGGGCGGCGAGATCGTCTCCTCCACGCGCATCCGCGGCCTCGTGGCCAGGGATGGCGACGTGAAGACCGCAGCCCGGCTCCTGGGTCGGCCGCACTCGGTGCGAGGCAGCGTGGTCCGCGGGAGGATGCTGGGCCGCACGCTCGGCTTTCCGACCGCCAACCTGGACGGGATCGAGGAGCTCCTGCCCTCGGCAGGGATCTACGCCGGCTTTGCAGCCATGGAGACCGGCATCACGCATCCTGCCGCCATCCACCTGGGTCCGCGGCTGACCTTCGACGGCGCCAGCACCGTGGAGGCACATCTCGTGGGTCACGACAGGGATCGGGACCTCTACGGATCCATGCTGCGCCTCGGCTTCCTGGAGAGGATCAGGGAGCCGCGCAAGTTCGATGGGACCGACGCCCTGGTCGCGCAGATCCGCGACGACGTGGCGAGGACGATAGCAATCGCCGGCGAGCACCGGGAGGCCGCAACAGGAAGACCGACATCCTGGCACGTCTGTCACCCGACCGCATCCGAGAGCTTGCGAGGTCCACGAGGCACGAGCCCGGCCC
>CAZGVR010000574.1:711-2093 GCA_964528945.1 uncultured Myxococcales bacterium | reverse complement strand
GGAGACGCCCCGCTCGAACGGGCGACTAGCGGTTGGACCCGCCGCCACCTCCGTACGACCCGCCTCCCCCGCCCTACGATCCCCCGCCGCCGCCCCCGCCGGTGGATCCTGCCCCCTATCCGGGGCCGTACATAGTGGACTGCGTGCCCGACAAGATGGACTCGCCTGGCCAGCCCGGGAGCGGAGCATCGGCCAGCATCGGCCGGCCCGACGCGGTCCTTCCCATCCAGCCACGGATCGTGGCGGGCCTGGACCGGTCGGACGGGTCGTGGGTCCTCGAGATCCTGGACAGGGCTGGAGGCGCTCCGCAGGCAGTCTCCGTCACCTGGATTTGCGGCTCCGGGACGCTGTCCTCCACCTCTGGACCGGTTACCCGGTGGACCCCGCCTCGGGGCCGGGGAGTGCACGCCGTCATGGCCGTCGCGGCCGGGGACGGGGAGGTCGTCATAGAGACCATCAAGATCTTCACCTGAATCATGGGTGGATCCGGACAGCCCAGGGACATCGGCGACCGCCGCGATCCTTCCGGACTGGCCGCTGACAAGCGTGCCATGCGCCGCCGGCTGATCGGGGAGCGTGACGCGCTCGAGCACAGCCTCCGCGCCCTCTGGTCGCGCGGCATCGTGGACCGCCTGCTCGGGCTGGCGGAGATCGATGCGGCCTCGACCGTGCACGTCTTCGCGGCATTCGGATCCGAGGTGGACACGCACATCCTGATCCGCGCGCTCCTCGAGCAGGGCAAGCGCCCTGTGCTGCCGGCGGTCGTGGACGGGTGCAGGGACATGAGGCATGCGGTCATCGCGTCCGCCGGCGATCTGGCGCCCGGCTTCAGGGGCATACTCGAGCCACTCCCGGAGTGCGCCCCGGCACGGGCCTGCGACGTGGATGCGATCGTGGTTCCCGGGGTGGCCTTCGATCGGGAATGCCGGCGCCTAGGCTACGGCGGAGGCTACTACGACTGCTTCCTCGAGTCCTGCCCGGCTCCGCGGATAGCGGTCGCCTTCTCCATGCAGATCGTGGAAGAGGTCCCGCACGGCCCGCGGGACCTGCCGGTGGACATGGTCGTCACCGAGAAGGAGCTGATCCGATCGACTCGAGGAAGGTCGTCAGCCCTGACATGACCCTCGCGTCGTCCCAGTGCCGCGAGTTCACGTGATCCGCCTCCAGGACGTACCCGGGCTTGCCCGTCCGCTCCTGCATGATCCTGAGCACGTCGTACTGGCCGATCGAGTAGGGCTTGCAGGACCTGTTGGAGTGCAGGATGGCTCCGTCCGCGCCGAACTTCTGTACCAGATCCACCAGCACCTCGGCACGGCCCCTGAGTCCCTTGTTCAGGAAGATGCCGGTGTAGACCTCGGCCATGGCCCTGAGCGGGTTCCTGT
>CAZGVR010000574.1:0-701 GCA_964528945.1 uncultured Myxococcales bacterium | reverse complement strand
GGCCCAGGCGTTCGTGTAGGTGTCCGCGACCAGGCACACCCCGCGATCGGCGAAGAACCGCGACAGCTCGCGCATCCTGTACCACACCGGTATGTTGTCCCAGGCTATTCGCAGCTTCTCGCCTGGCACGCGCGCCGTCCCGGCGGACGACCTCTGCTTCATCTCGGCGAGGAGGGTCCTGTAGAACCTCACGCAGGTCCTGGTGCCTCGTATGGTCACGATCGGGTTCATGAGGATGAAGGCGTCGAAGCAGGTCATGGGAGCCGGACGGCTCCTGCAGGTCTCGAGGACCTGCCTCCACAGGTCGCTGGCCTCGCGCGATCTCTCCAGTACTGCCCTCAGGTCCGCCTCCCGGTAGCGCCTGCGCGTGATGCGCTCGAAGGCGGAGATCATCTCCCCCAGCTGCTTCTCCACGTAGTCCACTGCCGCGGCCGGCGGACCGGCCGTCGGCTCCCCGGGCAGGTCGGGCAGGAACGGCGTGTCCACGATCACGAGAGGGACCTTGAAGTGGTCGGCGAGGACCTCGTACCACTTGAGGACGGTCCCGCAGATGTTCGTGCAGCACACGAGGACATCGGGCCTGGGCATCCCGCCCACAGGGCTCCGGCCCGTGAACGCCGAGCCCACGTCCGCGAGCGCGTAGCCGCACAGGTCGGGCGAGTATCCCCTGCTCTCCGACACCCCCATCAGCTCTGGGCTCA
>CAZGVR010000573.1:0-2103 GCA_964528945.1 uncultured Myxococcales bacterium | reverse complement strand
CATGATGACGGCCTACAAGCTGCGAATCCGGGATCTGCTCTCCGACGTGGACAAGGTCCCGCAGATGCTGGCCCAGGGCAAACTCTCGCTGCTGCCCAACCGAAGCGGAGACATCCGGCAGGTCCGGGAGATCCGGGACGTCCGGGACAGGCTCGATCACGTCATCGCCCGCGCCCGTGCAGGATCCCGAAACGCACGTCTCGAACGCCCCGATGTCGAGCGCACCCTCGACCGGCCTGGGCTCGGTGCCCTGGTGCACCACGTACTGCTGCGAGAGGGCATTGCCTGGCAGGGCCGCGGCCGGGAGATCCGTGCCCGCGTCGACGCAGTCCGAGGCCGGATCCAGGCGAAAGTCGCCGGATGCCTCGTTCGCGAAGCCCGGGGACGCGCCCTCCACCGATCCGCCGAGATCGTTCACGGTACCCTCGAGCGTTCCGTGGCACTCGACCCAGCCCGGCTTCATCCAGTTGTTGCGCATGTCGATCACCCCCGTGGCATCTAGGATCGAGAGTTCCTCTCCGCCGGCGGTCACGTACACGATGTTGTTGCGGCAGTCGGCGCGCTCCTCGTTCGTGGACAGCCTCATGAGCGTCGTCCTCGCCACCCTGGTGGACACGATCGTGTTACCGTAGAAGTAGAGCGTGCCCTTCCTGTAGTACGTCTCGTCGCCGCCGTCACCGCCGTAGTTCACGATCTGGCGGTTGTCCTCGCCCTCGTGCTCCACGAGCACGTTGCCGTACACGAAGGTCTCGCGGTAAGAGGCTAGCGCGACTATGGCGTCGTGATCGCTCTCCACGAGGTCGAGCTGGCGGTTGCCACCCTCGATCCAGTTGTACCTGACGACCGTGCCGGCCGACCTGTCCTTCAGGTTGTTGCCGAGGCAGCCGTCGCATAAGGGGCCGTAGTGGTTGTACTGGAACACGATGCCGCCGGCCTCGGTGTAGCTGTTGTGCTCGTAGATGCTGCCCGGGTTGCCGTTCCCGTGCACCCAGCAGCCCTCGACCAGCACGTCCGACGACCCGGACGCGACGAAGAGCCCGTTGCCCGAATCCGTGAGCACGAGGTCCCGGAGCACGATGTGCTCGCCCTTCTCCACGAACACGCTGGCCGCGTTGCCGCCGTAGGTGCTCGCGCCGTCCCTGCCCGTGAAGCCATAGACGTCGCGCGCCGACCTGATCTCGAGGCCCTCGATCACGATCCACGAGGGCATGGCGTCCTCTGGCACGTTGGCCCCGCCGATCTTGATCACGCCGCGCTCCTCGTTCCAGAAATCCAACTCGTCGCGCGTGATCGCGTCCTCGCCCGAGACGACCGGGAGCTCTCCCGAAGGGCCGGGCACGCCGCGCACGGTGATGGGATCCGCCTCGGTGCCCTGGCGGCAGATCACGAACTTCTCGCGGTAGGGCTCGGATCGCCAGTGGACGAGCACCAGGTCGCCCGGCCCGAGCGACTCCCAGGGCACGTCGCCGAGGCCCGCGAGCGGCATGCCGGGCCCGACCTCGTAGGTCGCGGCGCCGCACGGCGCTGGCCATGCCGCCACGGCGAGTACCGCCAGGGCCACGAGGGCGGCCAGGGCCGACGAGATGCCGGCGTCGGGGGATTCGGTATGATTGCGCTTCATGCCGGATATGATAGATGCATATCGTGGTTGCTGCTAGCCGCCGAGGTCGAGCGGCCTGATCATGTCCAGGATGCCGACACCGCTCCGAGACGACTCCTCCAGGTCGAAGTCCTCCTGGAGCCCGAGCCAGAATTTGGGTGTCGTCCCGAAGTACCTCGCGAGCCTGAGGGCCGTGTCCACGGTCACGGCCCGCGTGCCGCGGCATATCTCCGCCACGCGCGTGGCAGGGACACGGATGTCCTTGGCCAGCCTGTACCGGCTGACCCCCATGGGCCGCAGGAACTCCTCTTCCAGCACCTCGCCCGGATGCACGTTCCTGAGCACGTCCTTCTTCTTCATCGTGACCTCCGGTCAGTGGTAGTCGACGATCTCGACATCGTGTGCTTCGCCGTCGGACCACAGGAAGCAGATCCTCCACTGGTCGTTGACGCGAATGCTGTGCCGTCCTCTCCTGTCACCTCGTAGCGCTTCCAGGCGATTGG
>CAZGVR010000572.1:0-2110 GCA_964528945.1 uncultured Myxococcales bacterium | reverse complement strand
GTATCTCCTCGCTGAAGGCGATGTCGTTCCTGAGGTCCTCGTACGCGACCCAGAGCCTGAGGACGTCCGCTCCGTACCTCGCGATCATGTCCTCGGGCGGGACGTAGTCCACCTTCTCGCCGGCCGCGCGGCGCTTCTCTAACTCGGACTTGGAAAAGGCGCGGCCGTTCTCGTCCACCACGAACCCGTGCGTGAGCACGGTCCTGTAGGGCGCGCCGCCCCTGATCCCCACGCCCGTGAGCAGGGACGTGTGGAACCACCCACGGTGCTGGTCACTGCCCTCGAGGTACAGGTCCACCTGGCCAGAGGACGGGTCGCCTCCGGAGAATCCCTGATCGGGCTCGGGCACGGACACCGCGTACCAGCTCACGCCCGACTCGAACCAAACGTCGAAGATGTCCTGCTCCTTGGCGAACGACGCGGACCCGCACTTCCTGCAGGTCGTGCCCTCGCGCAGGAACCTCGAGGCCGGGCTGCGCCACCACTCGTCGCTCCCGGCCTCGGCGAAGATCGCGGCCACGCGGTCCATGACCTCTGCCTCGACCAGCGGCTCCCTGCACGACTCGCAGTAGAAGAACGGGAGCGGCACGCCCCAGACCCTCTGGCGGCTGATGCACCAGTCGGGCCGGTTCTCGATCATGCCGTGGATGCGCTCCCGACCCCATGGCGGGACCCACCGCACCTCGTCGATTGCCTGGAGCGCGTTCTTCCTGATGGAAGCCGACTCCATGGAGATGAACCACTGGGGGGTCGCCCTGAAGATCACGGGCTCCTTGCAGCGCCAGCAGTGGGGGTACGAATGGGCTATGGTCTCGCCCGGCCTGTTGAACAGGCTGCCGCCTGCGTGGAGGTGCTCCACGATCGACGGGTTGGCCTCGAACACGCTCATGCCGGCCCACCGCTCGACCTCTGCCGTGAACCTGCCCCTGTCGTCGAGCGGGGCCCAGGAGTCCAGCCCGTAGCGGCGGCCGGTCTCGTGGTCCTCGGCCCCGTGGCCCGGCGCCGTGTGCACGCAGCCCGTGCCCGCCTCCAGGGTGACGTAGTCGGCGAGCACGATCGGGCTGGGCCGATCGGCGAAGGGATGCCTGGTCTCGAGCCCCTCCAGATCCGCTCCCTTGACCGGCCTGCCCACTACCGAGCCCTGGGCCCTGGCCGCCTCCCTCACCGGCCTCTCCATGTCGGTCGCGATCAGCAGCAGTTCTCCTGGCTGACCGGCAGCCTCGGGGCGGAACAGCGAGTACTGGAAGGCGGGATGCAGCGCGATGGCCAGGTTGGCGGGCAGCGTCCACGGTGTCGTGGTCCAGATGAGGACCGAGAGCCTCTCGCCGCAGTCCGCCACGCCGGCCGCGGCCAGCAGGCGCTCGCGGTGCGGGCCGCCCGGTCCGGGGAACCTCACGTAGACCGAGTGCGACACGTGGTCCCGGTACTCGACCTCGGCCTCGGCGAGCGCCGTGTGGCAGGACGCGCACCAGTACACGGGCTTCTTGCCCCTGTGGATCGCCTGCCTGCGCGCGAAGTGCGCTATCCCGCGCACGATCGCGGCCTCGTAGCGCGGCTGCAGGGTCTTGTAGGGATCGTCGTAGGTCGCGAACGTCCCGAGCCGCTTCATGGCCTCCATCTGAACGGCTATGAAACGCTCGGCGTATTCCCTGCACGCGGCGCGGACGGCCAGGGGATCGCCGCTCTCGCCGCCGCGCTCGCGCACCGCGGCCAGCTCGATCGGCAGGCCGTGGCAGTCCCATCCCGGTATGTACCTGCACAGGAACCCGGCCATGGACCTGTGCTTGACGATGATGTCCTTGTTTCCGGTGCGAATCACGCAGTCGACGATCTTCCCCTGGAAGCCGGGCGCCTCGGGTGAGAGAGGCTTCTGCTTGATCAGCGTGTTGAAGGCCACCGCTGCTTCCTTGTCCTTGCCGTCCTCGTAGTAGAGGTTGGCCAGGTCCTTGAGCATCTGGAACCGGTCGTCTTCCTTGGAGGAGAGCTTGGCGAACTCTGCCTGAGCTTCCCCCAGCGTGCCGCCGGAGCGGGCGAAAGATCGGACGAAGTCCCTCCTGGCTTCTCGCACCAGCCCGGCTCGACCGCCCTTGCCCGCGCCCTCCACTGCTTC
>CAZGVR010000571.1:0-2131 GCA_964528945.1 uncultured Myxococcales bacterium | reverse complement strand
GCAGTCGACTCCACGGTCACGGGCACCCCGCCCGTTGCCGAGTTCGAGACCCGCGAGAACTGGGACACGATCGGGAGGCTCGACTCTGCCTACGTGGGCGACGACACGGACGGCATGCCGGTATACATGTCGCCGGACGTCTGGGTCGAGGGGATCTGGAACTACGATCCGGCCGACGTGCCCGCAGGCTGGGACTACGACACGTACCACCCGTTCACGGTCAGCTGGCCGTACGGCTGCGGCCGCGTCCTGTACACGACCTACCACACGGTCGGCGCCACGGGCGGCGGCGCCCACGCCGGCTTCTACACCCAGGAGCTGATACTCTGGTACCTGATCATGGAGCTGCAGGTCTGCCAGGAGGTCGAGCTTTTCTAGCATGCCGCGCTGGATCTTCGTGACCGACCTCCACGGCCGCATCGACCGGTACGAGAGGCTCTTCGCGATCGTGGAGCGCGAACGGCCGACGGCCGTGCTCATGGGAGGCGATCTCCTGCCGCACGCGCGCCTGCGCGGCGGATCCCTCGATCCCGCGCACGTGGATTTCGTGAACGGCTTCCTCGGGGAGGCCGTGAAGAGGCTGCGCAGGTCCATGGGTCCCGAGGCTCCCAGGATCCTCCTGATCCTCGGGAACGACGACGCCAGGATCGAGGAGCGGAGCGTGATCGAGGGGGCGTCGCGATGGGGGTGGGAGTACCTGCACGGGCGGACGACCGTGGTGGACGGCCACGCCGTATACGGCTACTCGTTCGTGCCGCCCACGCCCTTCAGGCTCAAGGACTGGGAGCGCTTCGACGTGTCCGGCAGCGTTGGCCCGGGGAGCGTTTCCCCGCTGGAGGGGTTCAGGACCGTCGAGGTGGACGAGGAGGAGACCCGTTCGTCGACGATCGCTGACGACCTGGGCCGGCTGGCTTCCGGCGTGGACCTCGGGCAGGCCGTGTTCCTCTTCCACTCGCCGCCGCACGGCACGTGCCTGGACAGGGCAGCCCTGGATGGCTTCACGGTGGATGGAGTGCAGGTCGACCCGCACGTCGGATCGAAGGCCATGAGGCGGTTCATCGAGGACAGGCAGCCGCTCCTCACGCTCCACGGGCACATCCACGAGTCCGTGCGGATCACCGGACGCTGGCGCGAGATGCTGGGGCGCACGCTCGTCGTGGGCGGGGCCCACGACGGGCCCGAGCTGGCGGTCGTCCGCCTCGATCCGGGGGACCCTGCGGCGGCCTTCCGCGAGCTGGCCTGATCTTGCCCATGCCATGCATCTTCCCCTATGCTGCCCCGTCATCGTGACCCGCGAGAAGCCGAGGCTCAGGACCGATCTCGACCCTGCCATGAGCACCATGGAGGGGCGCGAGGTGATCCTGCTCCGCGATCCCATGGGGCTCTCCAGCCAGGTCATCGCCCTCGGGGGCGGCGTGCTGCCTCTCCTCGCTCTCCTCGACGGGACCAGGGACGTGCCGGCCCTGAGGCTCGAGGCCGTGAAGAGATCCGGCGGCTCGCTGGCCGCGGCCGAGGACATGGAGAGGCTCCTCGAGATCCTCGACGAGAGGTTCCTGCTCGAGAACGACAGGTACCGCGGCGAGTGCGACAGGATCGCGGCCTGGTGGCGCGCCCTGGAGGTACGACCGCAGGTGCTCGCAGGCCCGGCCTACCCTGCGGATCCAGGGGACCTGGCCCGATCCATACAGGAGGTGATCGACCACGCGCCGGATCTCGCGCGCGAGCTGCCGGAAGGGAAGCTCGTGGCCATGGTCGTCCCCCACATGGACATCAGGAAGGGGTGGCCGCTCTATGCCGCCGCCTACTCGCTCCTCGGGAGGGTCGGCTCGGAGGCCAATCGCGCCCTGCTGCTCGGCACCGGGCATTCCATGAAGGCTCCGGTCCTGTGCCCGACGCGCAAGCACCACGAGACGCCGCTCGGCATCGCCGGGACGGACGCCGGATTCGTCGACGAGATCGCGAGGGCTGCCGGCATCGGGGACGACGATCTGGCCCACAGGCTGGAGCACTCGATCGAGCTTCAGGTGATATCCCTCCAGCACGTGCTCGGTCACGACATGCCGCCGCTCGTGCCCGTGCGGTGCGGTCCGGCCGCAGACGGGCTGGGCGAGCCGAAGAGGCCCGGGGATCT
>CAZGVR010000570.1:0-2132 GCA_964528945.1 uncultured Myxococcales bacterium | reverse complement strand
GGCCCCACCTGGTGCCCGGGGCCGAACCCGATGCCTGACGGGCCGACCCTGTCCTGGTACGTGGACGACCCGAGCGGGTTCATGGACGTGCGCATCATCGACATGCCGTGCATGGTCGGGCCCATGGGCGGGACCGGCACGAGCCTGAGCATTCGGCTGGACTGCACGGATCCCGCGAGCGGCGCGACCGAGAGCCACACGATCCAGATCGATTCATCGACATGGCTGGGCACGGTACTGTGGACGGGCATGCCAGTATCGCTCTCGTACGTGAACGACGTCATCTGGTGGATGAACAGGTACGTGCGGGTGTCCGCAGGCGTGGGAGGGACCGTGCTGGCCGCGACCGACGGATCGGATCTGTTCCCACCTGTCGACGTGCCGGGCGGCTGGTACTCGCCGCTCGCGCTCACCATGCTGAGCGGCCTTTGCCCGGGCGAGGACACGGGTTGCGGCATCGAGCAGAGGCTCGCGCTTCAGGTGGAGTCTGCCGGGCCAACGGTCCAGGTGTTCGACTCGAACGTGGGCTGGGCAGGCATGATGGGCGACTACCAGGTCGTGGTGGACAGGGCGACCATGTACGAAGAGGTCTACTGCACGGACACGCCCACGAACTGGTTCAGCGTGCTCGTGGCGGCCCAGGCCGACGGCTAGCCCCCGCTCCTCAGGGCGGTGAGCCGCCGGTCGACGTGCCGGTCGACGTGCCGGTCGACGATGGCGGCATGTACGGGGACGGGTGCATCATGTCCGTGTCCGTGGGGTCCTGGTGGCACGCGCACGCGTTGCACTTGCGCTCATCGTCCCAGTCGCACTCGATCTCGGTGATGCAGACCAGGTCAGTTGTCCCCCAAATCAAGTCGTGCATTCCCGAATGGTGAGGTTGGACGAGGCGGGGCGAGGCGGGGCGCGGCTGGGCGCGGCGCGGCTGAGCCGGGCCCTGGCAGGGATTCCTGGAACCCGCAGTCGATGGCGGGCATGGGTGTCCAGAGGGGGGTGGAAAGTAAAGTTCCCGATCCGGATACGTTACCTTCCATGCGCCGGAGAAGCCCGGGCAAGAATGGCAGGAGCGCCCTTGCGGCGGCAGCCACGCTGGACAGGCCCAAGATCTCGTGGGCGCCATACGCCATCCCTCTCGAAGATTCACAGGGCAGGATCTCGGGCGGGGTCCCGGGAGTCTCGATCTCGCTCCAGTTCCCCTGTATCCTATCCTTCGGTACCGTGGATCCCGAAGCGCGGCCGTATGGCCGCAGATGGAGGTGTTGCTTGAAGGTGCGCGACCTCACGATAATCGCGGCAACGCTGGCTGCGGCAGGGGTGCTGGTAGTGGCGGGGCTCGCCTGCAAGAAGTCGGGCGAGACCGGGAAGGGTGGCCCCGAAGGAGCGGAGGGCGTGACTTCCGAGGGGGGGGCGGGCACGGGCGGAGCTGAGGGCGGCAACGGGCTTGACGACTCGGCCGAGGCCCTGGCGCGGGCGGACTTCACCGCGTTCTACGAGGAGCTCTCGCCCTATGGCACGTGGATAGAGGCGACCCCGGCAGAGCTTGGACTGGGACAGGCGCTGAAGGCCGACGCTGCGGAGCCGCCCAGGCCGCTGCTCGACAGGATCTTCGGGGTGAAGGAAGCCTTTGCCGACGTGACGGCCAGCGCGTCCGCTGGAGCCATGTTCGTGTGGCAGCCTGACGAGAGCCTGGCCGCGGGCGCGGGCGATGACGCGGCCGCGGGTGCGGACGCGGGCGCTGGCGCGAACGCGGCGGTGACCGTGGACGCGGCTGCAGGGCCGCTGCCGCAGGCCGAGTACATGCCCTACGAGAACGGGCAGTGGGTGAACACTGATGCGGGTTGGTACTTCCACGCTGCAACCCCGGCCGAGGAGATCACGTCGCACTACGGCCGGTGGACGTTCGCAGGGCCGCTGGGCTGGGTCTGGATCCCGGGCACGGTCTGGGCGCCCGCATGGGTGGAGTGGAAGGAGGACGACGAATACGTGGCGTGGACGCCGATGCCGCCGGCAGTGCTTCCGGCCGGCCCGGTCGTGGTCGCGCAGCCCGTCGACGACCTGGATATGCACGTGGTCGTCGAGAAGAAGTTCTTCCTCGAGCCCGCAGTCTACAAGTTCAAGTACGACGTGAAGGC
>CAZGVR010000569.1:244-2138 GCA_964528945.1 uncultured Myxococcales bacterium | reverse complement strand
CGCCGCCCTCAACGCCGGCCTGGAGGCCAAGGTGAGGCAGCGGACCCTGGAGCTGGAGGATCTGTACGCAGAGATGAGGGAGATCCAGCTCAGGTTCGACAAGCAGCAGAGGCTCGCCATCGTCGGGGAGCTCTCCTCCATGGTGGCCCACGAGATCCGCACGCCGCTCAACTCGCTGGCGATCGGCTCGCAGCGCATGCTGAGGAGCCTCAAGTCTGGCGACCCCGCGGATCTCGATCAGGTCAAGATCGAAAAGATCGTGGAATCACAGCTTTACGAGGTCCAGCGCATCAACGACTACATCGAGGAGTACCTCAAGTTCTCCAGGATGCCGGTGCGTCAGACCAGGCGAACGGACTTGAATTCCACTGTGGAGCGCCTCATAGGCTTCGTGAGGGTGGAGGGATCACGGACCGGCATACGGCTTCACCTGGACCACTCGAAGGACCCGGTGGTCGCAATGGTGGATGAGGAGCAGATGCGCCAGGTCCTGATGAACCTGGTGCTGAACGCGATACAGGCCATGCCTGGAGGCGGGGACATATGGGTGACGACCATGCAGGAAAAAGGCGAGATCCTGGTCGCGGTGCGCGACAACGGCCCGGGGATTGCAAGGGAGCACGTGGAGGAGGTGTTCAAGCCCTTCTTCACCACCAAGCCCGAGGGCACGGGGCTCGGCCTTGCCATAAGCTCGCGGCTCGTGGAGGAGAACGGGGGGCGCCTCGAGTGCGAATCGGAGCCCGGGAATGGAACGACCTTCCGGATCAGGCTCCCACGGTGGGAGGGATGAGGTGAACCGGTCCAGGGCGACCATCCTGGTGGTCGACGACGACCGGTCGACCGTGGAGAACCTGTCAGCGGTGCTCGGCGAGTCCGGGTACCACGTGCTCTCCGCGAGGGACGGCGTGGACGCCATCTCGAGGCTCGACGCCGAGCCGGTGGACGTGGTGGTCTCCGACATCAGGATGGGCGCCGTGAGCGGCGTGGACCTGCTCGAGTACACGATGCGGCACTATCCGGAGGTCGCGGTAATACTGGCGACCGGCTACGGCACGATCGAGTCGGCCGTGGAGGCCATGCGCAAGGGCGCGTTCGACTACCTCACCAAGCCGATCAACATCGACAAGCTCGAGCTCCTCATCGACAAGGCCCTCTCCACCCAGAAGCTCGTGACCGAGAACGTGAACCTGAAGAGGCAGCTCAGCGAGAAGTACTCCTTCGGCAACATCATCGGCCGGTCGCGCGGCATGCAGCAGGTCTTCAGGGAGATCGAGCAGATCGCGAGGACCAACGCCAGCGTGCTGGTGAGGGGAGAGAGCGGGACGGGCAAGGAGCTGATCGCCTCGGCCATCCACTACCACTCGAACCGGGCGAGCTCGCCCTTCGTCAAGGTCAACTGCGTGGCGTTCGTGGACGGCCTGGTCGAGAGCGAGCTCTTCGGCCACGAGAAGGGGGCGTTCACGGGCGCGTACAAGAGCCGCAAGGGCCGGATAGAGATGGCCCACGAGGGCACGCTCTTCCTGGACGAGATAGGCGACTTGAGCCAGTCGACCCAGCTCAAGCTCCTGAGGGTGCTGCAGGAGCGCGAGATAGAGCGCGTCGGCGGGAACGTGACCATACCCGTGGACATCCGCCTGATAGCAGCCACGAACAGGAACCTCGAGAACGACGTGAAATCCGGCAGGTTCCGCGAAGAGCTGTACTACAGGATCAGGGTGGTCACCATCGAGGTCCCTCCTCTTCGCGAGCGCCCCGAGGACATACCTCTGCTCGTCGATCACTTCGTCAAGTCGTTCAACCAGGAGCACGGCAAGCAGATCAAGGCAGTGTCAGTGCCGGTGCTGAAGCGGCTCCAGTCCTACGCCTGGCCCGGGAACGTGCGCGAGCTCAGGAA
>CAZGVR010000569.1:0-234 GCA_964528945.1 uncultured Myxococcales bacterium | reverse complement strand
TGGTGAGGGCCCAGGGCGACTCGATCATGGACGAGGATCTCCCGTCCGCGTTCGCCGGCGTGTCCGGAGACCCCTCGCTGAGCCTCAAGGTCGGCATGTCGCTCAGGGACACCGAGCGCCAGATGATCCTTGCGACGCTGGCGAGCACCGAGGGCAACAAGTCGAAGGCCGCCCGGATCCTGGGGATCGGCAAGAAGACCCTGTACCGCAAGCTCAAGGAGTACGGCGAGCTCC
>CAZGVR010000568.1:0-2138 GCA_964528945.1 uncultured Myxococcales bacterium | reverse complement strand
AGCCTGTCGCCCGATTCCACGGCGAGGCCGAGATCGAGGGCGCCTATAACGTCGTCGGGCAGCGGCGGCGGCTCTGCCGGAATGGTGCCTGCCTCGGCGATCCTGGCGACCAGGTGCAACCCGTCAGGAAGGAACGAGGCCAGCATCCCCCTGGAGGAGACGACCGAGTCGACCCAGCACGCCCCCAGCAGGAGCAGGACGACGGGCGGGAAGACGAAGTAGGGCCAACCGTGCCCCCGCGGGGCGCGAGCCAAGCCTTCCATGACCGGTGACACTACGATCCCCCGTGCGTCATGATCCAGATTCGGACGACCTCGCGGTGGGGAGATCAGCCGGGCGGCACGGGCACGGGTGGAAGGCGGATAGTGGAGATGGCTCCGCCTTCCGGACGGCCCGCGACCGAGATTGTCCCGCCGTGCCTCTCCATGATCCCCTTGCAGAGCGAGAGTCCGATCCCGAGCCCGTAGCTCTTCGTGGTGAAGTAGGGGTCGAAGACCCGGTCCGCGATCTCCGGGTCGATTCCACGGCCCGAGTCGATCACGCGCACCGCCACCCAGCCATCCTCGTCCCGGGCGGCCACGACCTCGACGGTCGCCCCGGAATCCCTGCTCGACTCGGCTGCGTTCCTGAGGAGGTTGAGGAGCACCTGCCCGATCTGGCCCCTGTCGGCCATCACCGCGAGCCCGTCCCCCAGCACAGCGTCTATCTCCAGGCCCCTCGCATCCCTGTCGCGCGAGAAGAACTCCACGGTCTCGGCGACCAGGTTGCCGATGTCCGTCCTCGTGGTCACCGGCTCGGGCGGCTTCGATAGGTCGAAGAGCGTGGTCACCAGCCTCCCGATCCGCTCGGTCTCCCGCTCGACGATCCCGAGCAGGCGCCTGTCCTCGTCTTCCAGGGAAGCGTTCTCCTTCACGAGCTCTATCGAACCCGAGATGGAGCCCAGGGGGTTGCGGATCTCGTGCGCCAGGCCCACGGCGAGGTTGCCCATGGCCCGGTACTTCTCGAACTCACCGAGGCGCTGCGTCATCAGCCTCACCTCCGTGACGTCCATGATGTGGACGATGGACCCGATGACCCTTCCGGAGCCGTCCCTGAGGGGCGCGGTCGTGTACTCGAGGAGCATGCCACCGTCGACCGCGCACACCTCGGCCTCGCCGGACCGAGGAGCCTCGGCGCCAGGCTCGAAGGAGTCGCCGAGGATCTCCCTCAGCGGACGGCGGGCGAGATCCGGGCCGAGCCTCCGGGTCATCGCGATCCAGGCAGGATTCGCGGTGCGCACGCTCCCGGCCGCATCGGTCGTCACCAGGGCGGACGGCATCAGGGCCACTATCGCCTCGTTCAGGCGGCTGAGGTCCTCGAAGATCTCCTTGGTCCTCTCGAGGCTCGCGCCGGCGTGCGCAACCTGAAGCGCCAGTATCCAGCCCAGCATGGCGACGAGCCCCATCGACCCGATGTCGAGGACCAGGGCGACGATCAGATCCGGGATGGCGGGGGAAGTCACGACCCGTAGAAGCGACCCTATCTCGGGCAGCCAGTCGAGCAGCAGCGCGAGGACGACGATGAGGTAGACCGCGACCGAGAGCACGAGGGTGAATATGACGCCACGGTCCCCCAGGTAGACGGCGGCGACCACGATCCACAGGTGGAACAGGAAGGTGAAGTATGAGTTCACGCCTCCAGTCACCAGAACGATGATCCCCCACATGGCCAGGTCGAGCTGTATCTGTCCGAACGCGATCCAGTACAGCCCGCGTCTCGCGCGGAGAACTACGGGGATGTAGGCCAGCGACAGCACGATGGACGCGAACACCGAGACCGACAGCAGGCGGCCGGCCGGGGTCGCGAGGACGAGGAAGCGTCCCCCGTACACGAGGATCGGCATGAGCGCCAGGAGGATCGCGAAGGCAAGCCTGCCCAGGACGAGGTAGAGAAGCCGCCGCCTGAAGGCGGCAACGTCCGCCACGGATTCGCCGGATCGGCGAACCGCGAAGGACGAGCTACTCGGCGGTGATGTTGCCGGCAAGGTTGAAGATGGGCAGGTACATGGCGATCATGAGGCCACCTATGACGCCGCCGACGCCGACCATGAGGATGGGCTCGATGATGGAGGTCATGGCCGCCACGGCCACGTCGACCTC
>CAZGVR010000567.1:0-2139 GCA_964528945.1 uncultured Myxococcales bacterium | reverse complement strand
CTCGTGCAACTTCCCGGTGCTCGACGGGCTCCAGGTCCACACGTCGTCGGAGAAGGTGAAGAGCCACCGCAGGCTGGTCATCGAGCTGATCCTGGCCCGCACGCCCGATTCCGTCGAGGTGCGCAGGCTGGCCGGGGATCTGGGCGTCTCGGGCACCAGGTTCCGCAGGCAGGACGAGGACTGCATCCTGTGCGGGCTGTGCGCTCGGGTCTGCGACGAGGTCGTGGGGATCCACGCGATCACCTTCCATGGCCGCGGCGGGCTCAAGGACATGAGCACGCCGTACCGCGAGAGATCCGAGGAGTGCATCGCCTGCGGGGCATGCGCGTTCGTCTGCCCGGTGGGCTGCATCAGGCTCGAGCAGACAGCAACGACCCGCACCATGGACCGGTGGGGCCGCACGCTCGATCTGAAGGTGAGCAAGCAGTCCGGGGTCGCGTTCGCGCCAGCCTACCAGCTCGAGTACTTCGCGAGGCGGGCCGGGCTGGCCGAGGGATTCTACGACAGGGCCCCGGGCGAGCTACCGCGCAAGAAGTAGGCGCCAGGATCGAGCTTGCGTGATGCTATCCGATGGGGAGGGAGTCGAAGTAGCGCTCCAGGCTGTCCTCTCCGCGCGTGACGCTGATGAACCTGAGACCCATCCCCGGGATGGAGATGGAGCGTCCGCCCTGGTCGGTGCCGCCCTGGCAGCACCACACGACCTCGGCCTCGGCCTCTATCTCCTGCTCGTCCGCGGTCTTCCACACGACCCGGACCTTCTGCCCCACGGGGAGGGGGATGGCGGTCTTCAGGAACACGCCGCCCCTGCTGATGTTCATCATGGTGATGTACATGGTCACGTTGGTCGACTCGCACCAGCAGCGCTGCGTCACCGGAAACCGGGGAAACGATCTCTTGTCCGAAAAATTCTCAGCCATGACGAACGTGAAATACATTATAAAATCGACGTGGTATTTAGTCAAATGATGCCCGGTCCCGACATGACGGTCTTCCTGGCCGGGGAGGCGAGGCCGTGAACCACCCGCTGCCCAAGGACAGGCTGCCCGTGCTGGTCGCGAGGGCCACGGATCCGGCCCTGTCCCTGGACAGGAAGCTGGCGGTCGCGCGCGGGGTCATGCCCATGCTGCCCGAGCAGCTCTTGCTGTGCCTCTACCAGCTGTGCCACGACGCGGATCCCGGCGTGGCCAGGCTGGCCCGCGACACCCTGGTCGCCATGCCCGAGGACGTGCTCATGGGAGCAGTCAAGCAGCTGGACACGCCGGAGCCGCTCGACTTCCTCGCAGGGGTCTTCTCCTCGAACGTGAGCCGGATGGAGGCGATCGTCCTTCACAGGACCACGGCCGACGAGACGCTGGAGCGGGTCGCGAGATCCTGCATGAAGAACGTGGCCGAGCTGATCGCCCAGAACCAGGAGCGGCTCCTGAGGCATCCGGCGATCATAGAGGCGCTCTACCTGAACAAGAACACGCGCATGAGCACGGTGGACAGGATCGTGACTTTCGCGGTCCGCCATGGGCTCGTGCTCGAGGGGATCCCGGCGTTCCGCGAGATCGCGGCCGCGGTCGGCGCAGAGGTCCCGCACCCGGCGGCCGCGGCAGCGCCCCTGGACGCGGGCAAGCTCGACCGCATGTTCGACAGGATGAGCTCGCACGCCGAGGCACGGCCTGCCGACGAGGATCAGATCGAGGTCATGGCCGGCGCGGGCAAGAGGTCGTCCATGACCGACGACAACCTGTTCGACGAGTTCGATCGCGACGCGCGCGGCGGGCTGCCCTCGGACGCGTTCTCCGAGTTCGACTGGGATGCGGAGGCGGACAAGGCCGGGGACGGTGGCCACGACGGGGAAGGGCTCTCCCTGGACTACGAGATGTCCACCATGTCCATCCCCCAGAAGATCCGGCTCGCCATCCTGGGGACGGCCGCCCACAGGGCGCTCCTGATCTCGGACTCCAACAAGCTCGTTTCCATGGCCGCGATCAAGAGCCCGACCATCACGGACCAGGAGGTCGTGAGGTACTCCACGAGCCGTTCCGTGTCCGAGGACGTGATCCGCTTCATCGCCGGAAAGCGGGAGTGGACCCGGAACTACTTCGTAAAGGTGAACCTGGTCAACAACCCCAAGACCCCGATCGCGACCGC
>CAZGVR010000566.1:0-2144 GCA_964528945.1 uncultured Myxococcales bacterium | reverse complement strand
ACATCGTCGAGATGCTCGCCCACGGCTCGCGCGATCTGGGCTTCGCAGGTGCCGACTGGGTTGCGGAGCTGGGGGTTCGCCTCGTCGAGGTCCTGGACACGGGTCTGGATCCGGTGCGGCTGGTCGCCGCGGCGCCCAGGGACCTGCTCGTCGGCAAGCGGCTGCCGAGGAGGCGGCTCGTGGTCGCCTCCGAGTACGAGAGGCTCACGCGGAGATGGATCGCCTCCCGCAGGCTCGACGCCGACGTGGTCAGGTCGTACGGGGCGACCGAGGTCTTCCCTCCCGAGGATGCGGATCTCATCGTGGACCTGACCGCCACGGGCGACACGCTCAAGGCCAACAAGCTGGACACCGTGGATCAGCTGCTGGAGTCGTCCACGCGCCTGTACGCCAGCCCCGGTGCCATGGGGAACCGCTCCAAGAGGAAGAGGATAGAGGAGCTCGCCCTGATCCTCGAGTCCGTGCTCGAGGCGAGGCGCCGCGTGATGGTGGAGGTGAACGTGCCGGCCGACCGGCTGGACGCGGTCATCGCGGTCCTCCCCTGCATGAGGGAGCCCACGCTCTCGCCGCTCCACGGCGGCGCAGGCTATGCCGTGAAGGCCGCGGTGCCGCGCGATCTGCTGCCGAGGGTGATACCGGAGATCAAGCGCCGCGGCGGCACGGACGTCGTGGTGACGAGGCTCCTGCAGATCGTGCCATGACGGTCGAGGAGAGAAGGCTCACACCGTCGCCCTACCTGGGCGGCGTGACCGCCTACGGGACACCGAGGCCGGCCGCGTCCACCCCCATCACGCTGCGGCTGGACGGGAACGAGGGCCAGCCGCCACCCGCCGGCTTGCTGGCCGAGGTCTCGAGCGCTGGCCCGGAGGTCGTGCGCCGCTACCCGGACGCCTCGGCACTCGAGCGGGTGCTGGCCGAGTCCATCGGCGTGGATCCCGAGAGGGTCATGGTCACGGCGGGCGGGGACGACGCGATCGAGCGGGCCGTGAGGGCGGTCCTTTCGCCTGGCCGGGAGATGGTCCTGCCGGTCCCCACCTTCGAGATGTTCGAGCGCTACGCCGCGCTGGTAGGGTGCGTCACGGTCCATGTGCCGTGGACCGGGGGGGGCTTCCCTGTGGAAGGCGTGCGCAGGGCCATAGGCGATGCCACCGCCATGGTGGTCGCGGTGACGCCCAACAGCCCCACCGGGCTCGTGGCCACCGAGCGCGAGCTCGAGGAGGTCGCGATCGCCTGCCGCGGCGCGCTCCTGCTCGTGGACCTGGCCTACGTCGAGTTCGCAGACGAGGACCTGACCGGCTTCGCCCTGGGCCTGCCCGACGCGATCGTGGTCCGCTCCATGTCCAAGGCATGGGGCATGGCCGGGCTCAGGGTGGGGTGGGCGGCCGGCCCGGCCCAGGTCATCGGCTGGATGCGCGCCACCGGGCACCCCTACGCGGTCTCGACGCCGTCGCTCGTGCTGGCATCGGCCAGGCTGCGGGCCGGGCGCCGTGGGATCGACGAGTTCGTGTCCCGCGTGAGGAAGGAGCGCGAGTCGCTCGCGGAGGAGCTGCGCACGCTGGGCGCCGCGGTCCTTCCCTCGCAGGCGAACTTCCTGTGCGCCAGGTTCGCGGACGCGACCGCGGTGTTCGAGGGCCTGGCCGAGCAAGGGCTCGGCGTCAGGATCTTCCCGGGCAGGCCCTTGCTCGAGGGCTGCCTCAGGATCACGCTGCCCGGGCGCGACGACGAGTTCGAACGTCTGGTGACGGCCTTGAGGGACGTCATGAAGGGAGCGAGGCGATGAGCGAGAGGAATGCCAGGGTGGAGCGGAAGACCGGCGAGACCGAGATCGCCGCGTCCGTGGATCTCGAGGGGACCGGCGAGTCGAGGATCTCGACCGGAATCGGGTTCCTCGATCACCTGCTGTCCTCGCTCGCACGCCACTCGCGCATGGACGTCGAGGTCTCCTGCAAGGGGGATCTGCATGTCGACGACCACCACACGGCCGAGGACTGCGCCATCGCGCTTGGCATGGCCATCGACAGGGCGCTCGGCGACCGGCGCGGCATCGCGCGCTTCGGGTGGGCGCACGCGCCGCTCGACGAGGCCCTGGCCCGGGCGGTCGTGGACCTCTCCGGGCGGCCTTACGCGGGCGTGGATCTCGGGCC
>CAZGVR010000565.1:0-2144 GCA_964528945.1 uncultured Myxococcales bacterium | reverse complement strand
CGCGCAGCTGGAACCCGGCCGCCAGGCGGATGAGGGTCTCCATGTGCCCGTCCGCGAGATCGGCTTCCCTCTTGCGGCGCCCCGCGTACAGCGCGACCAGGGTGGGACGCTCGTGGCCTGCCGGCAGCGCCACCGCGGCCAGGCCCGAGGGCCGGTCCGTCGTCTTGACGAGGAGCTTCCGGGTCTTCCTGGGTGGCTTGGTGACGGGCATGGCTTATGAATCCCGCCCCATCTCATCACGCTTCGAGCCTGCAGGCAAGCGGGCATCACCTCCCACGTGGCACGCCGTGGGCGGAAGCATGCCGGATGCACGTCGGAAGCATTGTTTCACGCGATGACTGCGAGTATCCTCGCGCCGTAAGAGGTATCCATGACGTACAAGGCGCACATCTTCGGCTTCGAGCCGGACATGACTAACATGGTGTCCGAGGCCCTGTTCTTCGCCGGCGCCGAGCCCGTCAAGTTCCCGGACGTGGCCGCCTTCACCAAGACGTTCAGGCAGGATCCGCCAGCGCTCATCGTCTCGACGCTGGAGACCATCCGCAGGCTCGACCTGCACGTCATGATGGGCGGGGACGAGCAGTTCGACGACGTCGCGGTGCTTGCCGCGGTCGGCGATCCGTACGACCAGGCGCTCTCCGAGACCCTGGAGACCTGCGCCCTCGATTACTTCCTCATCTCGCAGCCCTACCACCTGAAGAGGCTGGCGCTCGCCATCATGAGCAGGAACCCGTGGGGAGAGACGCCTGCGACGAGCGGCAGGCTGATCCTGGCCGAGTCCGACCTCGAGCGCCGCATCGGCATTGCGAGGGCGCTGCGCATCGCGCTCTTCGACGTCGTGTTCGTGGACACGCTCGAGGATCTCGGGAAGCGGCTCAGGGGCGACGAGCACCACTCCATCGTCATCGCGAACGCCTCGCTCGCGGGCCAGGGCGGCTTCGAGAAGCTGCACGCCGACTCGACCGTCAAGCGGATGCCGTGGATCGTGTACGGGGAGATCGAGGTGCTGGCCAACACGGAGGCGGGTCACCCGGACAGGCTCGCGCCGATCGGCACCGGATCCAACCCCGACGCCATCCTCTTCCACGTGCAGGAGATCCTGAAGAAGCCGCTCAAGGACCTCCGCCAGTCCAGGCGCATGCCCATGTTCACGCCCATCCGCTTCCAGGTGGACACGCTGAAGGACGCGATCTGGGCCTACACGCGCGACATCAGCCTGAACGGCGTGTTCGTGCGCACGGTCGCGCCGCCGCCGCCCGAGACCATGCTCACGGTTCGGTTCAAGGCCCCGACCGGCGAGGGCATCGTCCAGATCGGCGCCAGGGTCGCGTGGCGCAAGGAGCACGGATCCAAGGGCGACCCCATGAAGCCGGCCGGCATGGGAATCCAGTTCACCAGGGTCTCGCCTCCCGACGGCGCGGCCATCGAGGCCGGGTACGGGGTGATGGCCGGGATCCTGGAGCGACGCAGGGAGGCCTGACCATGCAGCGCACCCTACTCGTGGTGGACGACGAGCCGCAGATCGGCCGGCTGATCGCGCGCATGATCGGCCGCTCGTTCGACGCCGTGCACCTGGCGACCAGCCGGACAGAGGCCGAGGCCGTGCTCGTCTCGCACGCCGTGACGCACGTGGCCTGCGACTTCTTCCTGGGCGCGGGCACGCCGCTCGGCCACGATCTGCTCGCGGCCTGGCGCAAGCGCTGGCCCGCGATCAGGTACGCCGCCCTCTTCACAGGCTCCCCGCTCGAAGAAAGGGCCTCGCCGGAAGGCATCAACGGCATCTTCGTCAAGCCGGGCGGCATCTCGGACCTCGTATCGTCACTGAATGGCTGCCCATGAGCCGCGTTGTAAACCGCCCCCGCGGGAGATAGGATCACTTCATGGTCGAGAAACCACCGCGCGAATCCCGCATCCTCATCGTGGACGACGAGGAGGCGAACATCCGCATCCTCTCCCGCATGCTGAAGCGCGAGGGATACGACCAGATCACCACCACCACCAGGTCGACCGAGGCCGCCTCGCTCTTCGGGTCGTTCCAGCCCGACATCCTGCTCCTCGACATCCACATGCCGGACAAGGACGGCTTCGCGGTCATGGACGAGATCAGGGCGATGCTCCCTCCGGACACGTACATGCCCGTGCTG
>CAZGVR010000564.1:0-2175 GCA_964528945.1 uncultured Myxococcales bacterium | reverse complement strand
AGGTGCCCGGGCTCGAAGAAGAAGTTCACCCTGGTCGGATCCGGGATGTCCGCGCAGTTCATCTCGAAGTCGCACGTGGCCACGGCACCCGCGATCGTGTCCAGAGCCGAAGCTATGCCGGCAGGATCGTCCGCGGCGAAGTAGTCGCCCGTGCATCCGTGGGCCGCCATCGCGGCCATGACCCATGCCCAGTCCGCCGCCCCGCCCATGCCCAGCACGTAGGTATTGATCCCGGCGGCGCACAGCGAGTCGAGCACTCCGTACGTCCTGTCGTGATCCAGGCAGTTCTCGTTGTTGAGGCAACCCAAGGGGTTCGTGCAGATGCACGAGCCGCCCGGCAGGGTCGCGTTGCAGTTCGGCGCGCCGTCCGTGGCGAGCAGCACGTACTTCGGATGCCCGTCGGTGAGCGACCCGAGGTACAGCCCGGCGCTGTCCAGGCTCATCGCGATCGGAGTACCGCCGCAGGTCGTGAAGCCGCCCGAGAAGAGCGTCCCGTAGATCTCGTCGTGGTTGTCCGGGGCGACGGGCACGAGCACGTCCGTGGGCGACGGGTGGATGCACTGGTCCGTCAGCCCCGAGCACGACGGGCCGGGGAACGTCATCAGCCCGAACCATATCGTGGAGTCCCTGGGCGGCAGCGTGACCGTGCTCAGGGCGTCCCGGATCACGTTCCACAGGGCAGGCGTCGGCGGCGTGTCCGACATCGAGTTGGACCTGTCGAGCAGGATGAGGATGTCCGGGATCACCCTGGACACGGAGAACTCCGAGCCGCCGCAGTTCTCCTCCTCCACGTCCCCGCCCGGCAGATCCGTCGGGATCCAGTCGCCGCCCGGGTCGAAGGCCGTATCGCCGGGGTCCGCGCCCGTGTCCGAGTCCGAGTCGGTGGTGATGCCGTCCCAGCCCCACGGGTCCTTCTCCGCGCCGCACCCGCTGCAGGCCGGAAGTGTGGCGAGCCACGCAACCATCATGCAAGAGGCGATCGTTGATCTCATGAGGGACCTCCCATGCTCCATGGGGTCATTGTAGCCCAGGATCCGGGGAAAGGCGATCAGTAGAACGGGATGACCGGCTGCAGCTCGACCCTGGGACCGTCCGGCGCCTGCCCCTCGCCCGAGACCGATATCCGGACCTCGTCCACACCCCTGAGCACGAGGTAGTCCTTGATCGCCTGGGCCTGCTCCTGCGTGAGCGCCTGGATCTTCGGCTTCTTGCCCTTGGGAGGCCCGAACACCAGGATCACGACCTCGAGCGTGGGGTCCTGGAGCAGGATGATGGCGTAGCCGTCGAGCTGCGTGTAGGCCTCGGGGTTCAGCTCGGACGTGCCCTCCACGAAGGTGACCTGGTCCAGGATCACGGACTCGGTCAGGGTCGGGCAGCCGGCCGTGCCCACCGGGATCCCCTCGGGCGTGCCCAGGCACGAGTCCGCGTTGTCGAGCACCGCGTCCCTGTCCCTGTCGTCGTCCTCGAAATCGGTCGGGTCGTACCCGTTCGCGATCTCCCACGCGTCCCCCACGCCGCCGCCGTCCGAGTCGGACCTCGTCGGATCCGTCTCGCCGTAGTCCCTGACGCCGTTCAGGTTCTTGTCCTCGACACCGTCGGGTATGGTGTCGCCGTCAGAGTCCTTGTTCGTCGAGCTGGTGCCCAGCATCATCTCGGCGTAATCAGAGAGGCCGTCCCCGTCCGAGTCCATGAGCTTCATCTGCTCTGCGAACTCCGAGCCCTCGCCGCCGCCCTCGCCGCCCTCGCCATCCTCGCCGCCCTCCTTCTTCTTGAGCTCGGCGAAGCTGAAGCTCACGCGCATGCCGAGGCTCATCCAGACCTCGTTCAGGAACCCGGTGGTCACCTTGATCCTGCCGACCCCGTCCTCCGGGAGCCAGTCGATGTACCCGGCCGTCTTCCGCTTGTCGAGCGCGATCGCCTCGACGAACCCGATGTAGACGCCTATCTGGAACACCGGGGAGGGTGCGTACATGTAGGCGATGTTCTGCTGGAGCGAGAAGAACATGGCTCCGTACAGGGAGCTCGGCCCCAGGCCGATGTCCAGGTCCAGCGATCCCCACTTCCTCTGGTAGTTCTTGGCCATGTCCAGCAGCCGCAGCTTGATCAGGACGAAGTAGTTGCCGTTGATGTAGGCGTCCTTGTCAGAACGATAAAAGACCACGCCCGTGTCCCTGG
>CAZGVR010000563.1:0-2188 GCA_964528945.1 uncultured Myxococcales bacterium | reverse complement strand
CTCGGCGAACGCGTAGGGCGGGATCGCGGCGAGCCTCTTCGATACCTGCGCCATTCTCCCGGCCTCCCGTCAGAGGTTCCTCAGCTTGTCGGCGAGCGCCCTGTACCTCGTGATCACCATACGCAGGATGTCGAGCGCGATCTCGGGCCGGTCCTTGATCGTCGCCTTCAGGTCCCACGAAGTCAGCACCAGGCACCTCGTGTCGCCGACCGCCTTCACGGTCGCCGTCCGCCGCTCGCCGTCGATGACCGACAGCTCGCCGACCACGTCGCCGATCTTCAGGTCCGCGATCGGGATCTCCCCGTCGGCGGTCTCCTCCAGGACCCTCGATGCGCCCTCCACGATCAGGAACATGGCCGCGCCCTTCTCGCCCTGCCTGCATATGACCTCCCCTTCCCGGAAGGACATCTCGTCGCAGCTCTTGGCCAGGGCCTTGAGATCCCCGCGCCGGCACTGGCTGAACATCTCGATCCGCTCGAGGAACTCCCTTCTCTCGTCCAGGTTCATCGACTTCCTTCCATCCTTCCCGATGCCATCCTGATCATTTCGGCCGCGGCATCCCGGCTCTTCCGCGTGATCTCCCTGCCGCCCAGCATCCTGGCGATCTCGTCCCGACGCTCCTCCGGAGAAAGGACGCGGGCGGCCGATCGCGTGCGGCCGTGCTCCACCACCTTGTCTACCAGCACGTGGGTATCGGCGTACACCGCAATCTGCGGGAGATGCGTGACGCACACGACCTGCTGCCGGCGCCCCATGTCGCTGAGCTTCCGCCCGAGGGCATCGGCCACGCGCCCACCTATGCCGGTGTCGGCCTCGTCGAGCACGAGCGTGGCCGCACGGTCGCCCGCCCCGAGCACGGCCTGCAGCGCCAGGAAGACACGGGACAGCTCCCCACCGCTGGCTATCGAGTCCAGCGGGGCCGCGTCCTCCCCGACGTTCGGCCTGAACAGGAATCTCACGTCGTCGCAGCCCGTGGCATCGAGGCCGTCCAGCCGCCCATCGCCGCCCGCGCGGGGCCTCACCTCGATCGTGAAGTCCACTGAATCGAACGCCAGGTCGGCGAGGTCCCCTGAGACCGCCTTGCCGAGCCTCCTCGCGGCCTTCACCCTCTTCTCGTGGAGACGCGAGGCCGCGATCCTGGCGCCGCGGGAGGCGCCCTCGAGGGCCTTCTCCGTCTCCTGCTTCTCGATCTCCAGCCCCTCCAGGCCGGCCATCTCCGCCTCCATGGCGGCGAGGGCGGCCGACACCGCCTCCAGGGTCGGGCCGTGCTTCTTCTTGAGCCTCTCCAAGAGGAATGCACGCTCCTCCAGGCTCTCCAGCGATGCGGGGTCCATGGACGCGGACTCGAGCCTGGCCTGGAGGGAGCGGACCGCGTCCTCTACCGAGGCGCTTGCCGCCTGGATGGACTGGACCTCGCCGTCGAGATCCACGACGACCGCGGAGAGCCTCTCGAGCTCGCGCGCGGCCCTGCCCAGGAGCTCGACCGCGGAGCCCTCGGCCTCGTACAGTGCCTCGATCGCGGCGGAGAGCCCGGACCTCACCTTCTCCGAGTTCCTGAGAACGGACAGGTCCCTTCTTGTCTGCTCGTCCTCGCCCGGGCGGATGCGGGCCGTCCTCAGCTCCTCGATCTGGTGGCGCAGCCATGACAGCCGGTACTCGCGGTCCTTCTCCGCGGCCAGGACCCGCTCCAGGGACTGCAGGAGATCCTGGCATGCAGCCCACGCCCGGCCGTAAGCCGACATCTCCTCCTCGTATCCGCCGAACGAATCGAGGATCTCGCGATGGACCGATGGGTCGGTAAGGGAGACCTGCTCGTGCTGGCTCGTCAGCCGCACCAGGGATGCACCGGCCTCGCGCAGCCTCTGCAGCGTGACGGTCTCGCCGTCCAGCACGCAGCGGCTTCCTCCCGATGCCGTAAGCGTCCTCTCGAGGACGATCGCGCGGCCGTCGACCGAGAATGTGCCGGACACCGTCGCCGTCTCGGCACCCCTTCGCACCAGATCACGCCTGGCCCTGCCTCCGCACAGGAACGCGAGCGCCATGGTGAGGTTGCTCTTCCCCCCGCCGGTCTCCCCGCTCACGACGTTGAGGCCCCGTCCCAGCTCGAGCTCGATGTCCTCGAAGAGGACGATGCTGCGGATGGACAGGTCGAGCAGCATGCAATAACCTTGGAGACTCCGTTGCGAAA
>CAZGVR010000562.1:0-2200 GCA_964528945.1 uncultured Myxococcales bacterium | reverse complement strand
GCGTCGGGAGCTTCAAGTACATCCGGCTCGGCAAGGAGGAGCTCTACGACCTCTTCCTCGAGTCGGACGCCCTCATCGGGGACGTCTCGAGCGTTCCCGTGGACTTCCTCGCCCTGGACCGTCCGATCCTCGCCACCAACCCTGACGGTCTCGATCCGGAGGCCGGGAAGGCGAGGTATCCGTTCTGGCGGTGCTCGCACTTGATCGGCCCGGGCGACGACGTGCTCGCGGCCCTCGACCATGCGCTCGAGGACGATCCGATGGCGGCGGCACGATCGGGCCTTGCGGTCTACTACCACGGCCCGGGGACGAGCGATCCCGACGGCATGACGGAAGCCTTCAAGGCGAGGCTTGCCGGGATCCTCGCGGCTGGGAAGGGGGTCGGGTGAGCATGGAGCATTCGAGGAGGGTCGACCGCGATTTCTGCGCCAGCTCCTATCTCGCATTCCGGCACGTGGTCGAGGATGGGGTCGGGTGGAAGCCCGGGGTCTTTCCCGTGTCGTCGACGTCGGATCACGGGAGCACGCGGAAGGTATCGTCTCCAGGGGAAGTCGGGAGGGAGCTCACGGGCATGCTGGCTGGCGAGGCCGGTGCGAGAGCCTGCTTGTTCCTGAGCGGCGGCATGGACTCGGCGATCCTGGCGCGACTCGTGCCCGGGGTCGCCAAGTGCTTCACGATCCGCTTCTCCGCGGAGGGTGCGGTCGACGAGAGCGAGATGGCCGCCGTCTACGCCGATCGGTGCCGCCTCCCGTGGGAAGTGGTCGAGGTCACCTGGCCCGACCACGATGCGCTTGCGGGACCCTTGATGGCGAGGAAGAACGAGCCGCTCCATGCCGTCGAGGTGGGGCTCCACAGGTGCGCCCTCGAGGCGAGACGGCAGGGATTCGATACCGTGATCGTGGGCAACGGCGCCGACTCCAACTTCGGAGGGCTCGACGGGCTGCTGGCGCGTGACTGGACCATCGATGAGTTCGTGACCAGGTACACGTTCGTGGATCCCGAGGCTTCACTGCGCAACCCGGTCTCGATGAGAGGGATCTTCGGTAGATACGACGCCGGAGGAACCATCGATCTCCCGCGCTTCCTCCGGGAGGTTCATGGCCGGGGGATCACGAGATCCTTCGAGAACGCCATCCTGGGTGCCGGCTGCCGCATGCTCGCGCCGTACGAGAGCCTCGAGCTGGGAGTGCCCCTCGACATCGAGAGGATCCGCTCCGGCGAGCCCAAGTACGTTCTCCGCGAGCTGTTCGCCGATCTCTACCCGGATCTCGACGTTCCGGGGAAGATACCCTTCGCCCGCCCGATGGACCTGTGGCTGTCGGGGTGGGAAGGCCCCGGCCGGCCCGAGTTCCTCCCGGACCTCGACGCCTCGCGGTTCACGGGCGATCAGCGGTGGCTCCTGTACTGCCTCGAGCGGTTCCTGGAGATGCACTTCTCATGAAGGTCGGGATCGCCAGGCCAGTGGAGTACGGCGACGAGTCCGTGCTGGCGGCTCTCCGGAATCTCCTGGCCGGCATGGGGGCCGATCCCGGCAATCCGCTGGGGCACGTCGTTAAGCCAGGGGATAGGGTCTTCATCAAGCCCAACTGGGTGGCGCACGAGTACCGGCGATCGTGCGATCCCCTGGGAAAGGGCCAGGTCTACTCCGTGATCACGCATCCCTCCGTGGTCAGGGCGGTCGCCGATCTCGTGGCGCTGGCTCTCGGCGGCAGGGGCGAGATCATCGTCGGTGACAATCCCTCCATCGACGCGGATTTCGGGAAGCTCATGGATCTGGTCGCCCTCCGGGATCTCGAGGCCAGGTACGACATAAGGACCAGGATTCTCGATCTCCGCTCGCTCGTGTGCGCGGATCTCAGGCATTACGGCGTCAAGTCGAGGATGGTGGCACAGGCCGGCGATCCCGAAGGCAGCACGATCGTGGATCTCGGGCGCAGGTCCGCATTACGCGGCGTGAACCCGCTGCTCTTCAGGGGCGTGTTCGACAGCCGCTGGGAGACCGTGCTGAACCACATCGGCGGCCGTCACAGGTACGCATTCTCGAGCTCGATCGTGAACTCGGACGTCTACATATCGATCCCCAAGCTGAAGACGCACCGCAAGGTCGGCGTCACCCTCAACCTCAAGGGCCTGGTCGGGGCCTGCGCCGTCAAGAACCTGGTGGTGCACTGGAGGTCCGGTTTCCCGCTCGCAGGCGGTG
>CAZGVR010000561.1:0-2201 GCA_964528945.1 uncultured Myxococcales bacterium | reverse complement strand
GGGGCATCGGGATCTCGATGATCCAGGAGTGTCTCCACATCCCCTCCACGGGCTCCCTCGACGCCTTCGCCCGCCCCTTCGGCCCGGCGAGCAGGATGGACTTCGTGCTCCTCACCGGCTCCGAGGCCGTACGCAGGCGTAACAAGGAGAACTTCTTCGGCAACGAGGAGCTGATGGGATGCCTGGAGGCCCTGGACGCGGCCGGCATCGCGGCCGATCTCTGCTTCCTGACCGGTCTGCCGTTCGAGGACCGTGCGTCGATCGACGAGTCCGTGCGGTTCGCCTCCAGCGCGGCCGCCAGGTTCCCGCTCGTGAAGGTGAACGCGGAGGTGCTCGCGATCGAGCCGCTGTCGCCCATGAACCTGGATCCGGAGTCGTGCGGCATACGATCCCACTCCCGGACCTTCGACGACTACTACGAGGGGCACGCGAGCCCCGGGTTCGTGGGCTACACGCCGTCCGGGTGCTCGGCCGAGGAGGCATGGAAAAGGGCCGACGCGATCCGCGAGGCCGGACGCAGGCCCGAGGCCACGCGTTCCAGGCCGCCGCGGTCGAAGCCCGAGCCCGCCCCGAAGGGGCCCACCGGGAGGCTGGTCCAGCTGCACGACGTGACTCTCTGGGACGACCTCATGAGGCGCACCTATGGCCTCGGAGTGCCGAGCCTGATCGCGCACGCGCGCGCCATGCCGGACATTGCCCGCGTGTTCCGCTTCGAGCACGCGTCCTGGAGGACCGGGAAGAACGGCGAGATGCCCGGCGCCGCAGAGATCGCTCGCGCGGTGATCGAGGCAGACCCGGTGCTCGCCGGGTTCACGCTGGTCACCTGGAGCGAGCGCATCTTCCTCGACGCCATGAGGCTCGTGAGGCGAGCGCGTCCCGGCATACGCCTGGCCGTCGGCGGCCCCCTGGCCACGGGCCACGGCCGGTCCCTGATGGAGAAGGTCCCGGAGATCGACTACCTGGTGTCCGGCTACGGCGAGCGGGCGTTCCAGGGGATACTGGAGGCGCTGTCGGGAGGCAGCGATCCGGAGCATTCCCCCGGTGTCCACTTCAGGAAGGACGGCGCCATCGAATCGGTGCCTCTCCGCAGCGACGACGTGCTGCCGCCGCACGGGGTCCCGTCGCCGTTCCGCGAGGGCCTCGTGGACCTCGAGGGCTGCGGCACCATGCACGTGGAGTGGTCGCGCGGCTGCCGCTTCGGCTGCGCCTACTGCTCCTGGGCGAACGCGCTCGACACGATGAAGCTCGCCTCGCGGGAGCGCATCCTGGACGACATCGCGGTCGCCAGGGAGCACGGCATCCGGGAGATCCACGTCAACAACTCCTCGGTCAACCACGACACCGGGATCCTGTCGTGGCTGTGCGACGCCATGGTCGAGGGGGCAGGCTCATCCCCGATCAGGTACACGGTCTTCCTGAGGCACGAGCACGTGGACGAGGAGCAGATCCGGATCCTCGGACGGGTACCGCTCGGGATCGTCTACGTCGGGCTCCAGACCGACGACCCCAGCGGCCTCAGGACCATCGGCCGCCCGGGGCTAGACCGCGAGCGGTTCGAGTGGGTGATCCGCGAGCTGGCCTCCATCGCCAGGCCGAGCGTCCAGATCATCCTGGGATTACCGGGGGATGAACCAGACAACTTCAGGAAGAGACTGAGCTGGCTCCTCGGCCTTGGCTGCGACGTGGACGTGTTCCCGCTGCAGGTCACGCCAGGCTCGCGCCTGGATCGCCGCAAGAGGCGGCTGGGGATAGTCCCTGACCCGGATCACCACTACTACGTGTTCCGCACCAGGGAGATGACCGCCCGGGATATCCACGCATGCGCCGCCCACGCGGTCGAGGTCCTGACCCCCACGCCAGCCCTTGCCGAGACCCGGCCGGCCCACGGCATCCCGGCGAGCCCCGCCTTCTGGGAGGGGCTCCGGAAGCGGGCAGGGGGGACGACTCGTCCCGGACCGGTGGCAGAGGTCCGCGCCCCTGCGGGAACGCCGGTGTTCCTGCACCAGGCATTCACGTGCTGCCCGTACGCCGCGATCATCACGTCCAGGATCCACGACTTCGCCGAGCAGAGCGGCCACAGGATCACGGACCGCCCCGAGGAGGCCTCGCTCGGCATCGTCAACACCTGCGGCTTCAACGCCTCGCGCGCGCTGCAGGCCTTGAAGGCGATCCGAGCCATCCGGAAGCGGGCACCCGACGCG
>CAZGVR010000560.1:1038-2203 GCA_964528945.1 uncultured Myxococcales bacterium | reverse complement strand
GCCAAGGCCGGCGGCGAGCACGACGCCCCGGGGGGCGGGCCCCCGGCGGGGGCCGCCGGGCAGCACCTCAGGCCGCCTTGCTGCCGATGTACCGGACCAGGAGCACGGTGATGTTGTCGAGGCCGCCGTGGTCGTTGGCGGCCTGCACTAGCTTGGTGGCCGTGAGGCTGATGTCGTGGCCGTTCTTCTGGACGATCTCGTTCGTCTCCGGATCCGGCACCATGCCCGACAGGCCGTCCGAGCACAGCAGGTACAGGTCGCCGGGCTTGGGCTTCTCGAAGTTGGCGTCGACCTTCACGGTCTCCTTCATGCCGAGGGCCCGGACGATCACGTTCTTGTGGGGAAACTTCTCGATCTCCTCGGGCGTGAGCTTCTTCATCTTCATGTAGTCGTTGAGGAGGGAGTGATCCTCGGTCAGCTGCTCTATCTGCCCGTCCCGGAACCTGTAGATCCGGGAGTCGCCCACGTGTGCGACGTAGACGCCCTCCTGGACGAAGAAGACCGCGGTCACGGTCGTGCCCATGCCACGGTACTTCGCCTCTGCCTGGGCGGCCTCGAAGATCCTGAGGTTCGCGAGCTTGATCCCCGTGACGAGGCGGTTCTCCTCGTACTTGCGGGTCTTGTCCATCTTGTAGGGCCAGGTCGCGTCAGGATCCTCGCCGGTGGCCTGGAAGAAGTTCCTGATCGTCTCTATGGCCAGCTGGCTCGCAATCTCGCCCGAGGCATGGCCGCCCATCCCGTCGGCCACGAGGTACAGGTTCTCCTCCTCTATGATGGTGAAGCTGTCCTCGTTGTGGTTGCGCTTGCGTCCGACGTTCGTCTCGCCCGCAACCTGAACTGGTATGCGCTCGGTAGGCACGAAAAGCTCGTTTCCCTAATGATTGCAGCAGATTTCTAGCACACTGGCAAGCCGACCGCAAGCCTTGCGAGGATCGGTCCCGGGCAATGCCTCCCGCATGTTGCCATCCGCCATGGAAGGGGGTACAAAATGCCCCCCTGAGGCCGGATCCTTGGATGCCATCGTTTTCATCTGCTTCCTGTTCTCCGGAGCCACCGGGCTCGTCTTCGAGAACCTCTGGGTCAGGATGCTGACCCTGGTCTTCGGCTCGACCTCGCTTGCAGTGAGCTCGGTCCTGACGGCCTACATGGGCGGCCTGGCGCTCGG
>CAZGVR010000560.1:0-1028 GCA_964528945.1 uncultured Myxococcales bacterium | reverse complement strand
CGTTCGTGTTCGGGCGCGGGGCGGATCGCGTGCGCGACCCCCTGCGCGCCTACGCGATCCTGGAGCTCGGGGTCGGCGTCCTCGGCCTGCTCGTTCCCATGGTGATCCGTGGCCTCTACCCCTCCCTGAACACGTGGCTCTGGAGCAGGTTCGAGCCTGGCTACTTCGCCTTTTCCTTCCTGAGGTTCGTCTTCTCCGTGGTCCTCCTGGTCGTGCCGACCACCCTGATGGGCGGCACCCTGCCCCTGCTGCGCCGGGCATTCATCCGCGGCTCCTCCGACATGGAGACGGCCGGATCCCGAGTCGGACTGCTCTACACCGCGAACACGCTGGGCGCGGTCATCGGGACCTTCCTGGGCGGCTTCGTGCTCATGCCCCACCTGGGGGTATCGCTGACCAACCTCGCGGCCTCTCTCGTGAACGTGGCCGTCATTGGGATGCCGCTCTGGCTCCTCGCCCCGGCGATAACCAGGGTCATCGAGGACCGGCGCGCGCTCGCCAGGCAGGTCGCCGAGACGATCGCGTCGCTGCCCAGTGCCGCCGCCGACCTCGTGGCGCCCGAGCCGCTCGGGCCCGGGGCCAGGGTCGTCGTGCTCGTGGCCTTCGGCGTCTCGGGCCTGGCTGCGATGAACATGCAGGTCATCTGGTCCCGGGTCCTCTCCATGGTCATCGGCTCGAGCGTTTACGCCTTCGCCCTGATCCTCATGGCCTTCCTCGTGGGCATCGCCCTCGGATCGAGCGTGACGAGCGCTTTCCTTCGAACGAGGCGGATCGCCCGGCCGGTGACGTGGCTCGCCCTGGTTCACCTCGGTATCGCATCGGCCGCCGCGGTCGACTACTTCCTGGTCGACAGCTACCCGTACTGGTTCGCCGGAATGGTCACGAGGATCCACGGCTTCGACAGGCACATCTGGCTCGTGCAGGCCACCATGTTCGCGGTGGCGGCGATCGCCCTCCTGCCGCTCACGACCGGAATGGGCGCCACCCTGCCGCTCACGGTCGCCGCCCTCACGACGGACGAGAAGCGG
>CAZGVR010000559.1:1894-2219 GCA_964528945.1 uncultured Myxococcales bacterium | reverse complement strand
AATGGGTAAGATCACTTACGAAGTGTGCCCGCGAGCTAGCGCGGGATTGGGGTGGGTATGGCGTTGTGGGACGCGCCTACATAGGAGCATGGAGTCCGGGCTCGCGGGATATTCGCGTGCCGCCGGGAGCATGGAGTTCAGGCTCGCGGGATCCGGCGTGCCGCCGGAGGTTCAGTTTGATTAGGGCAATGGTTGGTAGGGATGGGAGCGTTTCCATGTATGCCACTTTGCAATGAATGGATTGCGAATGATAGGAGAGCACGTGCGGGCGAGGATCAGGAAGGCGCACATGGGGTGGTCTGACACTCGGTGGCGGGTGGCGTGG
>CAZGVR010000559.1:0-1884 GCA_964528945.1 uncultured Myxococcales bacterium | reverse complement strand
GTTGGCGGAACCGGGCGTGTGAGTCACCCGCATTGTAGGTTACGGTAGGTTTCAACAGGAGGAACCCATGAGGAGAGGACTCGCTCAGGCCCTGACGATCGCGGCGGTGCTCGTTGCGGCGGTCGGGATCGCGGGGGCGTGGCAGCCGGAAGGCGCGGCTCCGGGCGGGGCAAAGGGCAAGGAGGCGACCATGGCCGGACCCGTGGGAGGGACCATCGTGAAGGGAAAGGTTCTGCCGGTCGAGATCGACGTGAGGACGCTTCCGAGCGGGCTCGAGGTGGCGCTGGTGCCCTGGGACTCGCCCGGCCTCGCGGCCTACTTCACGGCAATGCGCGTGGGGTCGCGCGACGAGGTCGAGCCCGGGCACAGCGGGTTCGCGCACCTGTTCGAGCACATGATGTTCCGTGGGACGAAGAAGATGCCGGGCGGGGCGTACGACGCCAAGGTGCAGGCGCTCGGCGCCGACTCCTCGGCGTGGACGTGGACCGACCAGACCGTGTACTTCTTCATCGCGCCCTCCAAGTCGCTGCCCGAGGTCATCTCCATGGAGGCCGAGCGCTTCCAGAACCTCTGGTACGGGGAGCCCGAGTTCAAGACCGAGAGCGGGGCAGTGCTCGGCGAGTACAACAAGAACTTCTCGGACCCCTTGAACCAGATGGAAGAGGACCTCATGAACCTCGCGTTCGAGAGGTCCACGTACAAGCACACGACCATGGGCTTCCTCAAGGACATCAAGGCTATGCCCACCATGTACCAGTACAGCCTCGAGTTCTTCGACAAGCACTACGTGCCGGGCAAGGCGATCGTGTTCGTGGTCGGCGACTTCGACAAGGAAGGCGTCATGGCCGCGATCGGGAAGGAGTACGCGGGCTGGGTCAAGCCGGGCGTCGAGGTCGAGCAGTACGAGGAGCCGGAGCAGCATGGCGAGCGCGGCATGCACCGATCGTGGAAGAACGAGGTGCTGCCGCAGATCCTCCTCGGGTACAAGGTGCCGGCCTACGACAACTCGAACGTGGACCACGCGGCCCTGTCCGTGGCCGGCGAGATGGTCTTCGGGAAGACGAGCCCCATGTACAGGAAGCTCGTGCTGGACGACCAGGTCGCCGAGGACATCTCGTTCTGGGACTGGCCGCACAGGGACGAGGCCCTGTGGATGGTGAACTTCAAGCTGAAGGAGGACAGGTTCGACTCGGTGCTCGCGCTGCTCGACCAGACGCTGAAGGACGTGTCCGAGGGCAAGATCACGGAGGAGCGGCTCGCGGCAGTGAAGAGCCACTACAGGTACGCCTTCGTGCTCGGCATGGAGACGCCGCGCGAGGTCGCGAACACCATGAGCTTCTACGCGACGCTGGACGGGGATCCCGCGAGCCTCGAGTTGTTCCTGCAGAACGTGGACAAGGTCACGCTCGCGGACGTGAAGCGGGTCGTCACCCAGTACCTGAAGAAGTCCGGGCGGACCGTGATCACGCTGAGCCACCCGGCCGAGGCGGTGGATGCGCAGGACGGCAAGGCCGCGGCCAAGAAGGGAGGTGCGTCGTGAGCGGCGCGCGCAGGCTGGCGGCCGCAGTCGTGCTGGCGGCGCTCGCCGCGATCGCGCCCGGGTGCAAGGAGAAGAAGCAGGGCCTGGCCGTGGCGCCACCGCCCGCATCGCCGGAGGCGAGGATAGAGATGCTGATCCTGCCGGGCAAGGGGGACGCCGTGGACGTGAGGGTCCTGTTCAGGACCGGGAGCATCGACGATCCAAAGGGCAAGGAGGGCCTGACCGCGCTCACGGCCGCGGTCATGGCAGAGGGCGGGACCGAGTCGCACCCCTACCCCGAGCTCCTGGACCTCCTCTACCCCATGGCCGCCGAGATAAGCGTGCAGGCGGACAAGGAGATGACG
>CAZGVR010000558.1:1472-2231 GCA_964528945.1 uncultured Myxococcales bacterium | reverse complement strand
AGCAGGCGGCGCAAGGCCCTGATCGGCGCCGCCTCGATCCTGACCGCCGCGCTCCCGCTCGCGCTCGTGCTGCGCTGGATCGCGTGGTGGCTCGGGCCGGACGGCGGCGGCGGGCTCGACGCCGGGCCGGCCGTGGCAGGCATCGCCCTCTTCGCGCTCCTCCTTTCGCTCTCATGGATGCTCATGGTCTCGTCGTCAACCGCGTCCCACTTCAGGCTGAGCCGGGAGATCGCCTGGAAGGGCGGGACCACGGTCGAGGAGACCGTGGACCCTGGGAACTGGGGAGCCGTGGACAGGCTCGGCCTGAGGATCCTGGACGCGCTCGACAGGATCCTCTCCGGCCGCGCCGGGGGTGCGGCGTGAGCGACCTCGCGATCGTGGCGCTCGTCTGTCCGGCGTGCTCGGAGAGGCTGAGGGGCTCTGCCGGGGACGTGGCCTTCGCCTGCCCGGCGTGCGGGGAGGCCTGCGAGATAGAGGGATCCGGCCTCGCCCGGAGGGAGTCGGTCTGGCCCGCACACGCGTCCGAGCCGGACCTGAGGCTGCCGTTCTGGCTGTTCGACGTGGAAGTCCGCTTCTCGGGAGATGACGGGGCGAAGGTGGATGCGCTCGCCTCGCTGGTCCGTCCCGGCCGGGTGTTCGTGCCCGCTTTCAGGCAGAGGAACGCGGTCGCGTTCGGGGACATGGGGCTGCTCATGACCTACCGGCCCCCGCAGTTCGAGGCAGGCAGGCCGGGCAGGATGACGGGCGCGACCGTTGGGT
>CAZGVR010000558.1:0-1462 GCA_964528945.1 uncultured Myxococcales bacterium | reverse complement strand
GGGTCTGGCATGGCCGCTCGGCTCGTGGAGCCCATGGTGCTGTGGCGCGCAGATCAGGTCAGGGACGTGACCGGCATCGACGTGTCCGTGGCCGTGAGGCGGACGGTTCTCCTGCCGGTGCCGGCCAGGGAGGAGGCGGATCGGTTGGTGGAGCTGCTCGGCGGCAGGTCGTGGCCCAGGGCGGCCTTCATGGATCCGGGGTCCTTCGCGGGGGGCTACTTGCGGTAGACGATGAACCCGCGCGTGGGATCGTAGGGCGAGACGGCCACGGTGACGCGGTCGCCGAGCACGACCCTGATCCTGAACCTGCGCATGCGGCCGGACATGCGTGCCATGACGTCTATGCCGTTGTCGGTCTGGACGATGAAGTTGCCGCCGGCGTGCACCTTGTTCACGGTGCCGTCCATCTGTATGAGATCGTCTCTAGCCACGTCCTGCCTTGCTTCGGAAGAGTTTTCTAATAGACCATGACGCGGCGAAAGTCCAGACCGTAATCCTGCGCCCGGGCATCAGTGGCCGGTCTCCGCGGCTACCGTGGCGGGCGGCTCGCTGACCGGCAGGCACATCCAGAAGGTGACGCCCTCGCCGGGCCGGTTCTCGACGACCAGGTCCCCGCCGTGGGCCTCCACGATCGCCTTGACGATCGAGAGGCCGAGGCCCGTTCCCTAGGGGCGGGTGGAGAAGAAGGGCTCGAAGATCTCGGGCAGCACGTTCTCCGGGATCCCTCCGGCGCGGTCGGCCACCCCGATCATGACCGTGCGCCGCGAATCCGGCTCCATGCGCGCGACGACCCTGACCGGCCCCTGCGAAGAGGACGACTGCAGGGAGTTCACCAGCAGGTTGAGGATGGCCCTCCTCAGGCTCTCGGCGCTCGCCACGAGCGGCGGGATGCCGGGCTCCACCTCCCGCTCGATCCCGCACTCCCCGGCGGCCTGCGGCTGTGCGGCCCTGACGTCTGCTATGGCGAGGCCCACGACCTCGGCCACGTCCACGGACTGGCGCGAGAGCCGGCCGGACTGGGAGAAGAGGAGCAGGTCGTCCACGAGCCGCGCGAGCCGGTCCGTCTCCTCCTGGAGCATCTCGACGAGCGTGGACATCTGGCGGCCGTCCGCCGGGCCCGGGCCTCCCCTGCGATCCTGCTTTCTCAGCGTGGATGCGACGTTGGTGATCACTGCGAGAGGGTTCCTGATCTCGTGTGCCAGGCTCGCGGACAGCCGTCCGAGGTCTGCCATCGGCCTCAGGCGGAGCGTCTCCTCGGTCGCGCGGTCCAGGCGGATCTCGGACTGGGACAGGTCCTCGGACATGCGGGCGAGATCGCGGTTGGCGGACTCGAGCGCAGCAGTGCGCGCCCTGAGCTCCTGGCGCGACCGCTCGAACTCCCGGAGGAACCCGACCAGGATGCCGGTGAGGAGGAGGAAGAAGCCCGTGTGCACGACGTACAGCGAGTCGCTGATGCCCAGCG
>CAZGVR010000557.1:0-2241 GCA_964528945.1 uncultured Myxococcales bacterium | reverse complement strand
GGAGCGCCGGCGCTGGGACCTGGTCCTGCTGGCCCCTCCCACGTTCTCGAGGTCCAAGCGCATGACCGGCACCCTGGACCTGAAGAGGGACCACGTGGGCCTGGTGAGGGCGGCCGCGCGGCTGCTCGCGCCGGGCGGCGAGCTCTTGTTCGTCGCGAGCGCCGAGCGGTTCAGGCTCGACGCGGATGCGCTCGCCGATCTCGCTCCGCGGGACTCGACCGCGAGGACGGTGCCACCCGACTTCGCACGCAGCCCCCGGGTGCACTCCTGCTGGGTCCTCAGAGCAGCCCCGGATCAGGGTCTGGAAGGCCGGGCCGGGTCGCCGAGCGGAACGGTCACGCGGTAGATCCCGGCTTCGAGATCCATGTGGATGGGCAGATCGCCCTTCTCCAGCACCCCCATCATGGCCCTGTTCGACGAGAGGACGAAGGCCTCGAGCGCTCCCACGCCGCGGTCGCGCGCTAGACGGATCAGCATCCTGTAGAAGAACGAGGCGATCCCCTTGCCCTGGTACCCCTCCTCCACGACGAAGGCGATGTCCGCCTTGTCCCCGCGATCCCCGAGCGAGTATCTCGCCTCGCCGATGATGTGCCCGTGCCCCGGCTCCCCTACGAGGGCCACGATGGACATGGTCCGCCGGTAGTCGACGTTCACGTACTCCTGCATCTTGGAGTGCGGCATGGACCTCACGTGGCTGAAGTAGCGGTAGTAGACCGTGTCGTCCGAGAACCGGTAGAAGAGCCTCCTCATCTGCTCCTCGTCGGACGGCCGAATGGCCCTGAACCTGACCGTGAGCCCGTCCTCGAGGACCTGCGAGGTGGCCACCTCCGCGGGGTAGAGGCTCGCCGATCCCGGGACGAAGATCTGGTCCGCGTACAGGATCCTGGCCTCCTTCGCCTGCTCCACGAGCGCCAGCCTGTCGTCCGGATGGGCGACGTCGATCAGGGCCTGGGCGCGCTCCCTGAGCGTGCGGCCGCGCAGGCTTGCCACGCCGAAGTCCGTGATCACCATGTCCACCGCCTCGGTGATGGTGAACAGGTTGGGCATGTCCTCCACCGAGAGCCTGATCGTGGGCTCTCCGTCCCTGTTGCGGCTCGGGAGAGCGAATATGCTCCGCCCACCGTCCGACATCTCGGCACCGGTGAAGAGGTCCATGACCTCGCCCGGCCCTGCGGTCACGTTCCAGCGGCCATGGGGCAGTGCGATCCGTCCCCTGAGGTCGACACGCCTCGCGGGCAGCACCGCCATGAACTTCGGGTTCCGCGCGATCTGTCCGGGGTCGAAGACCTTGTCCAGACCCTGGAACTCGACCATGGGGTTCTTGTTCAACCATTCCATCAGGTTACTGGTTCCAACCGCGTAAGATGCAAGGGATTTACCCCTGAAGATACCCTTGTATCTATTCGAGACCGCGCCACTTTCCACCAGGTCCATGAGCGCGTCGGTGAAGAACGGGGAGTGGACCCCCAGGTGCCTCCTCCTGGACAGGTGCCGCGCCAGCGCCTCGTGGAGGGGGATGGCCATGAACGCGATGCAGGAGCGATCCTCGATGACGGACGCCACGTTCGAGGCGAGCCGGTCGTGGAGATCGGTGACGGTGGCCCTGGGGAAGGTGAGAGGCGCCTCCCTCGACATGACGAGGTGGTCGAACTCCGACACGTGGACGAAGGTGTCTCCGTAGGTCCTGGGCGTCTGCTCGCAGATCTCCCCGACCTTGTAGGAAGCCTTCTCCATGACCTGCCGCGCCACGTCCACGGATACGCCGAGGCTGGAGTAGCCGGTCTCGTTGGGCGCGGAGATCTGTATGAAGGCCGCATCGACCTGGATCTGGCCCGACTCTATGAGCCTCGGGATCATGGCGAAGCGGCACGGAACCAGGTCCACGCGGCCTGCGGTGATGGCCTCGCTGGCGACCCAGCCCGAGAAGAAGGTCATGAGGCGGTACTTCCTGTAGCGTGGGTCGCCGGCCGAGATCGCATCGGCGAGGCTCACGAGCTGGACGAGCGTCAGGTCCTCGAGGTTCTTGGACTGGGTCTCGAGCAGCTGCTTCACCAGCGTGCGAGGCTCGGCTGCGCCGGTGCCCACGAAGATGGACATGCCCGGCCTCAGCCTCTGCATGACCAGGTCCGGATCGACTATCCTCCGCTGCCAGTTCCTGCCGGTCCTGGGCTCGGTCACGGCATCACGCCGATGGACTCGAGCGCCGCCGCCGGTGGCCTGGGCCAGGGCAGAAGGCGAACG
>CAZGVR010000556.1:0-2256 GCA_964528945.1 uncultured Myxococcales bacterium | reverse complement strand
GTCAGGGACAGCCAAACGGCCAGGGACAGGAAGACCACCAGGAACCCGACCGCCAGCACCGGGAACACGACCCGCATGGCGGGATCCGCGTGTCCGGAATCCAGGCCCGCGAGCACGAACAGTCCGGAGAGAGCCAGGCCGAGCAGCAGATCGATCGCTCCCAGGACGATCATGGCCACTGCGAGGATGTCCAGGTGCCTCTCACGGTGGCGTATGGACCTCTCGTACGAGAGGTAGTCGGCGGGCACGGCAACCGATCGGGTCCTGTACGTGTCACCCACGCGGACGAGTCTAGGGCCTGTCGGCTGCGTGCTCAAGTCGAAATAGCCGATGAAATCGGGGGGACATGGATCTCCCCGCTGGCCTCAGCCTTCCAGCGTCCGCCTCAGGCTCTCCACGGCGGCGGCCATCTCCGCGTCACTCTCGAGCAGCGCACCGATCTTCTTGCAGGCGTTCATGACCGTGGTGTGGTCTCGTCCCCCGAAACGCTCGCCGATCTCCGGATAGCTCATTCGCAGCACCTGGCGGCAAAGGTGCATCGCGACCTGACGGGGAAGTGCCACTGACCGGTGGCGACGCTCGCCCTTGATGTCAGAGACCTTCACGCCCCAGACCGCCGCCACCTGGCGCATGACGTCGTCCGCGCTCGACTTGCGCGTCCGTCCGGCTCCCACGATGCCCAGTGCCCGCCTGGCCGACTCCGGGTCCATGACGCCGCCGCTCGAGAGTCCGGACTGGACGTCCAGCCGGATCAGGGCTCCCTCTATCTCCCGCACCGAGCCCCGGGCGTTCTCGGCCACGAGATCCAGGACCTCGGGCGGCAGGTTGAGGCCCATCTCCTGCGCCTTCCGGCGCGCGATCGCCATCCTGGTCTCGAGCTCCGGCATGCCTATGTCCGCCACCAGCCCCCACTCGAACCGGGACCTGAGGCGCTCCTCGATCTTGGGGATGTCCCTGGGCGGCCTGTCCGACGACATGACCACGGGCCTGCCCGTGTTGTAGAGCTCGTTGAAGAGGTGGAAGAACTCCTCCTGCGTCCTCTCGCGGGAGCCGAGGAACTGGATGTCGTCGAGCAGGAGGAGACCGCAGTCCTTCCTGTAGCGCTCGCGGAAATCCTTCATTCGCCCCTGCTGGACGCACTCGACGAACTCGTTCATGAACGTCTCGGCGGGCAGGTAGAGCACCGGGCCCCGGGACGTCACCCCCTGGGTGGCATGATGGATCGCGGAGAGGAGATGCGTCTTCCCGAGGCCGCTCGGGCTGAAGATGAAGACCGGCGACGGCGCGCCCTCGGTTCCTGCCGCCACGGACCTGCAGGCGGACAGGGCCAGCTGGTTGGAAGGCCCCTCGACGAAAGACTCGAAAGTGAAGCGCGGATTGACCGTCGCGGTGTTCGGGGCGGGGGGTGGCCTGGAAGGGCGGGCGGATGCCTTCTCGGCGGTCTCCCTCCTCGCGGCGGCAAAGGCAGAGCTGTCCAGCAGGAAGTCGACCACCAGCTTTCCCGGGACCACCTCCTGGAGGGCGTCCACGATCGCCGGCATGTAATGCTCCTTGATCCAGTCCCGCGCGAAGGCGTTGGGAACCTTGAGGAGCAGGTGATCGTCCTCGATTCCGACGCAGTTGACCTGCCCCAGCCAGAGATCGAGGGTGCCGCCCCCTTTCCTCTGGATCGCATCGAGGACGCCGGTCCATGCTATCTGTGCGGTCTCCACTGTGCCTCTTCCCCTCATCCCTGGATGAGTTCGAGCATCGATGTCGTCGCGTTCCATCTCGTGCCAGCAGCCGGTCGAGGGTCCTGATATGGCCAGAACTTTCTCCAGGTATCAATGGTGGCGTGCATGCCCGGACGGATCCCACCGTAATCCTTGGAGTTGCCGGATCGGGGGTCGAGGTCCCCACTCGCGGGCCGGGAGTGCACATCCGTTCAACAGGCCCTAACTCATCGATATACCGAGCGATTCCGGGCCGATTTGCGTACAATGCGGCTGACAGGCGTGGGATCTGCGCGGCGTAGGGTTCGTGCCCTCCGGGCCACGAGCCGCCTGCACGGGCCGCTCCGCGATCCGCCGCACGCACTTGCGACGTGGACCGGGTGGCACCCGGAGCGGCCGGACCGCACGACCAGGGTATCCGCCGCTTGCACTCCACGCCGAGAGGCCTGGGATCGAGATCCCGGCGGAGGCCTCCCCTTGGAAGGGCTTGCCATCCCCATGCGCGGCCTGCCGCGCGCGCACGGGCGCACCCAGTCACGATCAC
>CAZGVR010000555.1:0-2260 GCA_964528945.1 uncultured Myxococcales bacterium | reverse complement strand
TTCTTCCTTTCTTCCTTCATGCAGTCACGTTGTTGTCCTTTATCAGGATGCCGCTCCCCAGGTCCTCGGCGAGCGCGGCATCGATGTTCCCGTCGATCACCGGGCTGTTAAGGAGCTCGATCGGGTTCATCTCTCCTACTCGACCCACTCGAGCGCGGAGGAAACCACATCAGTGCCAAGTGAGGACCGGCCACCCGTTGATCCGGGCCCTCGCGCGCAGCATGGGGTCCGGGTTCACGGCCCGCGGGTGGCCCACCAGCTCGAACACCGGCATGTCGGTCACGCTGTCCGAGTAGAAGAAGCTCTCCCCCAGGTCGAGGCCCTGCTCGCGCGCGAGCCGCCTCGCGAACTGCACCTTCCCGGCCCCGTAGCACAGGGGGTATATGGGCCTGCCCGTGAACCTGCCGTCCACCACCTCCACGCGCGTGCACAGGACGTGCTCGATGCCGAGGTTCGAGGCGATCTCTTCGGCCAGGTAGTCGGCGGCTCCAGAGAGGATCACCGGGACGTGCCCGCGGGAGCGGTGCCACTCGATGGCCTCTCGCGCCGGGTCGCTGATGAGCGGGAGGACCTCGGCCACGCACCACTCGTGCACGAGCGTGCGCATCAGCGACTCCTCGTGGCCCCTGACCGAGCCGGCCGCGACCTCGGCGACGCGCTCGAAGTCGATCCACCCGAGGTTGTACTGCGCGTACCACCAGAGTACGCGCGACATCTCGCGGATGCTGGTCAGCCCCTTCCGGCGCAGGAACCGCATGTACAGCGGCGTGGTATTGCGCCGGAGCACGGTCTTGTCGAGATCGAGGAAGGCCGCGGCGGTCATCTAGAAGTACCCGGCCGCGAGTATATCCGAAAAGACGTTGCAGGCGGCGTGGAAGAGCACCGCGCCGAGCAGCCCCCCGCGCCTCTCCTTGAGCCATCCGAAGAGCAGCGCCGGGAAGAAGGTCGCGAGGCGGTCTGGCCGGAGGTCGGTCGCGAAGTGGCCGAGCGCGAACACGGCCGCCGTGATCGGGACGGCCCAGCCCACCTGCGCGCCGAGGATGCGCACGCCGCCCGGGAGGGCCCGCTTGAGCCGCTCCTGCACGAAGCCCCTGTAGAGGAACTCCTCGGGCACGGCCACGACGAAGACGTGCGTGAGAACGATCTGCCAGACCGGCCACGGCATGTCCCAGTCGAACGATCGGCCGGTCGCTCCCCACCAGACCCTGAAGCCCACCAGGAACGGCGGGAACACGATCATCCCCAGCAGGGTCGCCCACCCGATCTCTCCCGCCCAGCCCTTCAGCCCGAGCCCGTAGTCGGCCGGGTGCTCGCCGCGGACGATCACGAGGCCCCACGTTGCGAGCAGGAACACCGCGCCCACGATCCCGGTCGCGTTCTCGTCCACGAACGGGAGCAGCGGCCCGAGCCGTACCACGGCCACGGCGACAGCCAGCGTCGCGACCACGAGCAGTGCGGGGTGGATCCAGTCCGACCGCCTCGACCGGGCGCCTTCCATGATCCGGACCATAGCACGGAGGCGGCCTCTATGGACTGGCCCGCGGGCCGCGGGTAAGCTGCGGCCGGGGGATCATCCGGCTCCCGGGAGGCACGATGGAAGAACCGGCCGCATACGAGGTCAGCAGGCTCGGCAGGTGCTCGGTGGACGCGATGAAGGTCCTGCCCTCCCTGGAGGGAGGCAGCCTGGTCACGTTCGTCGAGGACACCACGCGCGTGCTCGTGGACCCGCGCGTCGAGGCCGGGGCCGGGCCTGCCCTGCCCGGGCCCTCGTTCGAGGTCGCCGGCCCACGGAGGATGCTGTTCTTCGATCCCTCCAAGGTGCGCGCCGCGATCGTGACCTGCGGCGGGATCTGCCCGGGCCTCAACAACGTCATCCGCGGCCTCGTCATGCAGCTCTGGCACAGGTACGGCGTGCGGCGCATCGTGGGCGTCCGCCAGGGCCTCCGCGGGTTCGTGCCGTCCTACAGGCTGCCTCTCGTGGACCTCGACCCGGACAGGGTCGCGTCCATCCACCACGTGGGAGGCACGATCCTCGGATCCTCCAGGGGGCACCAGGACCCCCGCGTGATCGTGGATACGATCGAGGGGCAGGACATGAAGGTCGTGTTCTTCGTGGGCGGCGACGGCACGCTCAGGGCGGCACACCTCGTCGCCGAGGAGGCGCGTGCGCGCGGCGTGAACGCGGCGATCGTGGGCGTGCCGAAGACCGTCGACAACGACATCCTGTTCGTCGAGAAGAGCTTCGGCCTGGACACGGCCG
>CAZGVR010000554.1:0-2268 GCA_964528945.1 uncultured Myxococcales bacterium | reverse complement strand
AAGTGGTAGCCGGCCTTGGTGCTGAAGTTCATGTAGCGGTCGGAGACCACCACGTACGAGGTGCGGCCCACGTCCTGCGCCTCGGGCGGCGGCCCGGCGATCCCCTCGCCGACGACCGAGAGGAAGCCGCCCATGGACACGGGGCGAGGCTGGTTCCACTTGATCCGGGGATCCAGGAGCCCGTCCAGGAACGACGCCAGCGGCGCGGACGCCACCTGGTCCCGCCTGAGGAGCGTGCCGGGAGGCAGGAGATCGGAGAGGCCGCCGCCCACGTCCCAGACGAGCACGTCGAAGGGCAGGGCCGCGTCCAGCTTGAGGGAGTTGCCTCCCTCGCGGCCCGCGAGATCGCTCATGCGGAACATGACCTCGAAGACCTTCTCGTGCACGTAGCGCGTGATGTCGTGCAGGCTCCTGCACCCTTCCGGGCTGAACCCGGCCGCCTGCGGGTTCACCAGGTTGAGCGGGACGACCAGGTCGGCCACGGCTCTCAGCGCGTCGAGCGAGGGAGGCGCCGCCGGATCCATCCGGCGGGCGCGGCGCTCGCTCGCGGGCGCGGCGTGGGTCCCGTCGAGGATGCGGCACCGCCACGCATCCACGGTGACGACCCTGCCCGCCTCGAGGGCGGTCATGGCCCCGTCCATGCCCACCACGCAGGGCACGTCCATCTCCCTGGCGATTATCGCCATGTGGCCCGATGGCGATCCGACCTCGGTGACCACCGCGGCGCAGCCGCCGAGGGCACGCGAGTACTCGGGCGACGAGCGGTGGGCAACGAGCACGGACCCGGCAGGCATGGCGGCCGCATCGTCGGGCGTGCGCGACAGGAACACGGGCCCGGAGGCGGCGCCAGGGCAGGCCGAGAGCCCGCCGGAGAGTAGCGGGATTGCCGAGGGCTCCCCGACCAGCGGCACCTCGCCGGCCGGCGACGACAGGGCGACCATGGGGCGCGCCTGCAGGAGGAAGATGGACCCGTCCCCGTCGATCGCCCACTCGACGTCCTGCGGCGCGCCGAAGAAGCTCTCCGCGATCCGACCGATCCTGGCCAGGCGGATCGCGTCCTCGCGCGGGAGGAGCGGGCCCGGGGCCGGATCGATCCGGTTCCCCTCGACCATCATCTCGGTCGCGGAGCGCCGGCCCGAGACCAGTGCATTCGCGAGCCCGGGCGTGGCGCTGAGGAGCGTTCGATCCGCCTCCAGGTTCGCGTAGTCGCGCGTGAACATCACGCCGCTCACGCGCGGGTTCACCATCCTCAGGCAGCCGACCGCCATGGTCGCGGTCCAGGCAGGGAGCCCGTGGTCGAGCCGGTACACCAGCGCCGAGAGGCCGTACGTGGAGGCGATCACGCGGCGGTAGGCCTCGAGGAGGCCCGACCGGCCCACGTTGAGGATCGTCTCGTACTGCCCGGCGTGGGAGGCGATCGTGTCCTCGTCCACCGCGCTCGACCTGACCGCCACCAGCGGCTCGTCGCGGTGCGCGATGGAATCGAAGGCCTTCCAGATCCTGGACTCGAGGTTGTAGGGCATCTCGCCCTCGATGATGGCCCGCGCGAGGCCGGCGCAGGCCGCCTCCAGGGCCGGCCGATCCCTGTCCTCGATCGCGTGCTCCAGCGCGTCGACCCTGGCCCAGAGGCCGTTGTGCGTCATGTAGCGGGCGAAGGCCGCGGACGTGATGACGAAGCCGTCCGGGATGTCGGGCCCTACGATGCCCTGCCACATCTCCCCGAGGTTCGCCATCTTCTGCCCGGCGAGCGCGGCGTCCTTCACGCGCAGCCTGCGTACCGGGATCACGAACGGCCCGGGGATGACCTCGCGGATGCGCGGGAGGGACGACTCGATGCGGCCGTTGATCCTCTCGTAGGCGTCCTCGAGGCCGGAGTACCGGTTCGACGTGATGAGGTTCAGGCTCTCGACCATGACGCCCACGTCGGCCGAGGCCTCGCGGAGACGCTCTGCGATGCTGACGAACGCGAGCGGCGTACGCTCGGCAAGGGCGTCCTCGATCTCGGCTATGAACTCGAGGACCGCGTCGTTCCGGGCCAGGATCTCCTTGAAGCCCGCGTACTGCGCCCGGATGCGGACGTTCCTGCCTTCGTTGCGGCTCCCGCGTCCGGCGATCTTGCCGACCAGGGCGAGGAGCTGGCGGAACAGGGAAGGGCGGCCCGGGTCCCGCGTGTCTTCCACCTGTTCCGGCTGAGGTTGCATCGGTCCTCGTGAGGTCGCTGCGGACGGTAGCATCTTAATGCATCGTGACGTCGATCGCCATGGCCTG
>CAZGVR010000553.1:0-2290 GCA_964528945.1 uncultured Myxococcales bacterium | reverse complement strand
ATCCCGCCCGGCACCTCGATCGCCTGGCTGGCGAGCCAGGGCTCGATCCCCAGGAGGGAGATCACCTCGTCGCGCCTGGGCCGGCTCCCTCCGTAGATGCCCTGGTAGAAGTCCAGGTTCTCGGACAGGCTCAGCTCCTCGTACAGGGAGAAGTGCTGCGTCATGTACCCGATGCGCTTCTTGGCCGCCTCGGGGTGCCGTCGAACGTCGATGTCCTCGATTCGCATGGTCCCGGACGTGGGTCTCAGCAGGCCCGTGAGCATCCTTATCATGGTGGACTTGCCGGCCCCGTTCGGACCCAGGAAGCCGTAGATGGAACCGCGCCCGACCGAGAGCGAGGCGCGGTCCACGGCCACGAACGAGCCGAAGCGCCTGGTGAGATCCCGCGCTTCTATCGCGATGCTCGCTCCCTCCACGGCTACCCCGTCACCCGGTCGATGAACACGTCCTCGAGCGTTGGCCGGATCGCGGTCGCCCTGACGTCGATCCCATGCGCTGCGAGCCTCCTCTCCACGTCGTCCGCCCCGTCGGACGGGTCTGCGCTCACCAGGTGGAGAAGGCCGCCGAAGACCTGCACGGACCTCACCCAGTCGAGGACGCCGACTGCCTGCCTGAGACGGAACGCGTTGCCCTGCGCCGCGATCGCGAAGACCGGTCGGCCCAGGCCGCGCACCATTTCCTCGGGGTCGCCCCTCAGGATGGCGCGGCCCTCGTGCATGAGTATGACCTCGTGGCAGCGCTCGGCCTCGTCCAGGTAGGGGGTGGCCGTGAGGATGGCCATCCCGCCGGCCGCCAACTCGCCGAGGATCTTCCAGAACTCCCTGCGCGACACCGGGTCCACGCCGGTAGTGGGCTCGTCCATGATGATGAGGGACGGTTCGTGCACGAGCACGCAAAGGAGCGCGAGCTTCTGCTTCATGCCGCCCGAGAGCCTCCCGGCCAGCCTGGATCCGAAGCCGCCCAGCCCCATCCTCGCGAGCAGCCCGTCGCGGCGCTCCCGGTCCAGCCTCCGCCCGTGTATCCGCGCGAAGAACGCGATGTTCTCGTGGATCGTGAGATCCGTGTACAGGCTGAAGCGCTGCGGCATGTACCCGATCAGGCTCGAGAGCCGCTCGCGCGACTCCGAGATGGGCCTGCCGGTGAGGAGCATGGATCCTGCAGAGGGCCTGATCAGCCCGCACAGCGCCCGGATCGCCGTGGACTTGCCTGCCCCGTCCGGCCCGATCAGGCCCGTGAGGCGGCCGGGCACGATGTCCACGTCGAAGCCCTGGAGCGCGGCCCGGCCCCGCGCGCCTGCGTACCTGACCTCCACGCCGCGCGCCTCGAGGACCGGCTTCGGGGGATCGAGGCTCACTTGCCGGCCCCCACCTCCGCGGTCGCGGCGGCCGGGGCCGGCCGCGGAGCCGCCTCGAAGGCCGCGTCGGCGGGCATGCCGGGCTTGAAGATCCCTTCGGGGTTGTCAACGGACAGCTCGACCTCGAACACGAGCTTGGTGCGCTCGTCGCGGGTCTGGACCGTGCTCGGCGTGAACTCGGCCTCGTCCGCGATCCTCGTGATCCCGGCCTCCCAGGTCCTTCCCGGGTAGCCGTCTACGATGACTCCGGCCTTCCCGCCCAGCTTGACGTGGGGGAGGTCCTTCTCCGGCACGTACACAACGAGGTCGAGCCTCGAAAGATCCGCGACCGTGGCGATCAGCTGTCCCGCGTACACGTACTCGCCCTCGTGCACGTACGTCGCGACCACCGTGCCTGCGACCGGGCTCTCGATGGTCCTGTCCGCGATCAGCTTGTCCCGCTGGGCCCGCCCTGCCTCGACCTGCTCCACGCCGGCGCGCGCGATACCGATCTCCTCGTCGAGCGCGCCGTTCTTCGCCTTCTTGATCTGCCAGGAGACCTGGCTGATCTGGGCGTCCACGACCTCGGATTTGGTCATGGCCTCATCCAGGCTCGACAAGGCCATGCTCCCGGACCCGTGGAGATCCTCCGCGCGGCCCAGGTTCTTGTCCGCGAGCGACTTCTGCAGCTCGAGGCCCTTCTTCACGGCCTTGAGCTGCTTGATGTCCTCGGGCCTCACCCCCTTCTCCAGGAGCGCGAGCCTGTCGCGGGCCGCCTCGAGCCCGGCCTCGACCTCCTTCCTCTTGAGCAGGAGGTCCTCGCTGTCGATGACCGCGACGATCCCGTCGTCACCGTCGGCCAGGCGCCACGCGGTGCGCAGGCCGATCTGATCCAGGTGCCACTGGTACTTGTACTGCGGGTCGTTGGTGCGCCCCTTCCACTTCTGCTCGTGGTCC
>CAZGVR010000552.1:0-2290 GCA_964528945.1 uncultured Myxococcales bacterium | reverse complement strand
TACCATGCTGCGAAGCTGGCGCGGTCGAGGAAGCTACAAGCGGCAGAGGCTGGCACGCCCGAACCTCTGGCAGACATCACGCTCAGGGACTTCGCTGAGCAGTACATGGACGCTCACCAGCACCAGAAAAGCTACTACAACAAGGAACGCAAGATCCTGAGCCGCATCCTCCCTCGCCTGGGGGACAGGCCACTGGTGAGCTTCTCTGTGCAAGACTACGCGTCGTTTCGCGAATCGATCATCGGCAAGTGTACCTCAACCGAGCAGAGGGAGAAGCGCGAGAAGACCGCGAACCGATACATGGCACTCCTCAAGCACATGATCAGCTGGGGCGTGAACGTCCTTGAGCTTGTCCCGGAAGAAGTGCTCGTCCGCGTCAAGCGAGTGAAGCTGTCCAAGGAAGGTCCTGGGCGGCTCGTCTTCTTCTACTTGTCGGAAGTCCAGCGGCTGATCGAGGCTTGTAGTTCTCCCTTGCAGCGAAACCTCGGCAACGGTTTCCTGCGACCCATGATCCTTCTGGCTCTTGGAACGGGTATCCGCAGGGGAGACCTTTTCAAACTGTGCTGGAAGGACATTGACGAGAGGGCCGGGCTCGTGCACGTAGGCGGGGCTCGCGGAACCGACACGAAGGGTGGAGTCGGCTATCATGTGGAGATTGGAGGTATTGCAAAGCTGGGGTTCGACGTAGCAAGGGAATGGCTGGCTGTGAACGACAAGCCGGATGGGCCCGAGAACTTCGTCATCGACTGGAGGAGCAGGGATCGCCTCAGGACTCTGCACAAGAACGCATACCCCGAAGCAGTTGCGGCAGCAGGCCTCGACAAGTCGCTCATCTTCCACGCGCTGAGGCACACTTACGGAACCTGGACGCTCGCTCACGGCGAGGATCTAGTCAACGTGAAGTCCTGGATGGGCCACGCAAGCATCCTGACGACCCAACGGTACCTGCATGCGATCCCCCGCAGCAGGAAGCTGCCGGACACGGTGAACCCGATGGCGGACGACTCCGACACGCCCTTCCTGGAGGTTTCGAGGCAGTCCGTGTCGAATGTAATCCCCTTCAGGCGACCGTCCTGACAGGGCGCATTTCTTCTGAAATCGCGGCTCGAATTCAGATCAAAAACCGATCGAAATCCTGCACAGGGCAAAGTCCGAAATCGAAAAAGATCGCCACAGGATCGCCACAGAACGGGATCGCGCAGAAGCTGATTCCGCGTAACCCCTCGATTTCATTGGTGGGCGGGACAGGGTTCGAACCTGCGGCCCTCAGCTTGTAAGACTGACGCTCTCCCGCTGAGCTACCCGCCCGTGACCGGGGGAGAATGCCCGCACCCGCCCGCGCCTGTCAACGCGTCAGCGGTCTCCTGTCCGCGGTCTCCGCGATCGCGATCCCCGCAGGGATTCCTGCACAGCCGGGCCTCTACTTCCCGAGGAGTCCTATCCCAGCGCGCCTAGCCGCGGACCGCAGGTTCGAATCCAGCGTGGAAAGGGGGACACGGCGGCGAGCGGCCAAGTCGAGGTAGGCGGCGTCGTAGGATGTCAGGCCGTACCTGCGACACATGGGAAGCAGCGCCTCGAACGCACGCACCGGGGCCTCGTGGTCGACCTCGATGTCCATGGTGCCGAGGAGATCCAGGAACTTCTCTGAGACGGCCGGCGCGATCCGCCGCCGCTTCTCGGCCATGACGAGGACGTTCGCGACCTCGAGGAACCAGTGCGCCGGGACCAGGGCCGTCTCCTCCGCCAGCCGGTCCTGCACTCTCGACGACGCGGGCGTCGCCTCGTCCGGGAAGCACCACGTCATCGTGATCGAGCAGTCGAGGACGAATGACGCGCTCACCGCCTGCCCTCCTCGACGAGATCCTCGATCCTCAGGCCCCCCAGGGTCAGCCTGCCCGCAAGCGCCCGCATGGCCACGATGGCCGCGCGCCTCTTGGCGGGCGTGCTCCTCCGCCTGATCGGGACCAGGCGGGCGACAGGCGAACCGTGGCGCGTGATCACGACCTCCTCGCCGTCCTCGACGCGCGCCAGGAGCTCCGAGAAATGGGTCTTGGCATCGTAGGCGCCGACGGTGCCTTCGTCCTCGAGGTTCTTCATGTCCCAGCCTCCGTATCGACCAGTCTACGACCAGTCTATCAGGAGGGACGTGACCGGTCAACGGCGGCCTGCCCGAGCCATCCGCGGTGCTCACGGGAGGCCCGTCACGATTGGCCCATGCATGGGCGTGGGAATCGCGATACCCCGGGAAACGGGCGTGGAAGGCGCCGAAACCCATGACGAGGCCGAAAAC
>CAZGVR010000551.1:905-2293 GCA_964528945.1 uncultured Myxococcales bacterium | reverse complement strand
ATGATCGACTACTACGAGTCGCTCGAGGCGCAGTACCCGGTGCTCGCGGACCGGGAATCCATCTCCTAGCCTGCAACCTCTTGTGCTTTGGCTCCCGGCGTCGTAGATCCGATCGGCGGGGCATAGAGGACACGGAGCACTTCCAGGAGGCTGGCATGCGCAAGAAGTACTCGTTCACCTACGGGACCGAGAAGAAGACCGTGGAGCTCGAGGAGGATCTCCTCGCCCACCCGTTCATCGTGCCGCGCCCGTCTGGCGGGGCTGCCGCGGATCCTCGCAAGGCGCTCGCGGCCGCGGTGGAAGCGCCGGAAGGCAGGCCCAGGCTCAAGGACATGGTGGCCGGGAGGAAGGTCGCGCTGGTGGTGTCCGACGAGTTCAGGGCCGGCCTGCACGAGACCATCCTCGACGTCCTGATCGAGGAGATCTCCAGGGGCAAGCCCGCGCACCTCACGGTCCTGTGCGCGACCGGCACGCACGACCCGGCCATCTACACGCCCAACGTGCGCAAATGGACCACGAGCGCCTCGGAGAGGCACGGGCAGCCGCTCGACTTCGTGGGGCACGAGTGCGACGACCCCAAGCTCGTCGAGGTCGGGGTCACCCCGCGCGGTACGAAGGTCAGGCTCGAGCCCGCCTTCCTGGAGGCGGACGTGCGCGTGTTCGGCCACGAGGCCAAGCACCACTACATGGCCGGGTACTCGTCGGTCGTGAAGCAGATCGTGCCCGGCATCTCCGCGCGCGTGACCGTGGAGAACAACCACAGGCTGGCCCTCGACGACGACTCCTCGGCCGGCCGGCACCCGTTCCACCCGGACGCCTCCAAGAAGACGAACCCCTTCACCGAGGACGCGCTCGACTCGTACACGATCGGCGTGGCCAAGACCCTCGTCGACGGAAAGCTCGTGGACAGGACCGCGCAGACGTTCCTTCTCGACATGATATCGGACAAGAACGAGGTCTTCTGGGTCAAGGCCGGCGATCCGGAGAAGGTCACGGCCGATCTCGTGATACAGGCCGACGCCCAGGCCGAGTTCCTCGTGCCCAGGGCCAGGTACGTCATCGTGTCGCCCGGCGGGCCGCCCGCGTGCGGTGCGCTCTACGGCGTGCAGAACTGCTTCGACCTCGCGCTGCTCGGCGCGATCCAGCCGGGCGGCGAGGCGCTCGTGCTCGGGCCGTGCAACGGCAGGCCGGGCATGGAGCCGGACGTGAAGGGCCTGGCCCCTGACCGCAAGAGCAAGGAGTTGTTCTGGGACAACCTGGTCCGCATGCAGGACTGGCCGCTCGAGAAGTGCCACGACCAGATCTCGAACCACTTCGAGCTGTACCTCTGGAAGACATGGCGCGTGCTCAGGCTCGTCCAGCGGGACAAGGCCCGGATCTGGATGCAC
>CAZGVR010000551.1:0-895 GCA_964528945.1 uncultured Myxococcales bacterium | reverse complement strand
GCGATGTTGATGACGGCTGTACTTTCCTCCCGCGCTAGGCAAGAAATCTTCACCAGGCCGATCGATGAGGATCCTCGTACAGACCGAGCTCCATCCGCCGTTCGTGAACATGGTGAGCAGCGTGGGTCCCGGCTGACTGCAATTGATTGCAGGCTACTCGCTCGCGTCGATCCCAATTCTCATCGCTGCGTTCTCCATCGACACGGCCAATGTACCCTTGATCCTGACCCTGTGGAGTCCATCTTCGTCGGTGATGATGAACTTCGCGCCGGCCGCCCTGGCAAGCTCGAAGAGGAGCATGTCCTTCCTGTCCGCCTTTGTCACCGCCTTGCTCTCGGTCCTGTCGAGTGGCCTCTCGCCGATCTTCGACTTGCTCACGAAGACCGATTTTCCTCTGTCCTGAAGCTCGTTCTTGAGCGTGTCGTACTCATCGACGTACCTGTGAAGAACCGACTCGTACTGCTTTTCCAGGGCCTCGGATAGAGCGATCCGCCATGTACACCTATCGAGGATCCCCTCGAAGATGCGTCGGCACCTTCTGGCGCCGGGGCGATCAGGAGAGAGGATCCTCTCCATCACATGAGTGTCGATGACGATGAGGCCGCAGTCCTTCACCGCCCCTACTCCTCCTCCGACCACTCCTCGAACAGCTGCTTCTCGACCTTGGTGAATGACGGGATCCACCTGGGTATGGTCCCGTCATCGCGGATCTCGATCGGCCGCGGGTAGATCCCGCCTCGTTTCTTCTCCAGATCGTAGATCTTCAGTTGATCGACTCGGAGCTTCTTCTTCTTCACCGCATGCCTCATGGCGTTGACCAGCAGCTTGCTGTGCGTGGTCACTATGAGCTGAACACCCCTCGCCAGAACGTCCGCGAAGAACCCGGGAAGCTTGG
>CAZGVR010000550.1:0-2326 GCA_964528945.1 uncultured Myxococcales bacterium | reverse complement strand
TCGTCCGGCTTCCGTGTGGACTGGCGGCGAGCCTTCTCCTCGAGCTCGCGCTCGGCCGTGGTCCTGGCCTCGCGCTCCCTCTCGGGGAGCTCCTTGAGCACGTCGCCCATCTTCTGCTTGATCAGCTCGCCGATGGTCGAGGCCGGCCTCGCGGATGACGCCGAGGACTGCTGGCGGCGAAACTCCTCCAGATCCTGCGCCTGCTCGCGCCCGGTCAGCGTCTTCATGCTGAGGCCGATCTTGCGCTCGGTCGGGTCGACGGTGATGACCTCGGCCTTGACCATGTCGCCGTCCTTGACGACCTCCCTCGGATCCTTGACGTGCTGCTCGCTCATCTCCGAGACGTGGATGAGACCCTCGATGCCCTCCCCGACCTCCACGAAGGCTCCGAAGTCGGTGACCTTGGGGACCTTGACCTCGAGCATCCGTCCCGGCGGGTAGTCCCTGGGGATGCGCTCCCACGGGTCGTCCGTGAGCTGCTTCACGCCCAGGGAGACCTTCTTCTCGTTGTAGTTGATGTTGAGGATGACCGCCTCGACGATCTGGCCCTTGCGGACGAACTCGCTCGGATGGTTGATCTTCTGGGTCCAGCGGAGGTCGCTCTTGTGGACCAGGCCGTCGACGCCCTCGGTGATCTCGACGAAGACGCCGTAGTCGGTAATCGAGCGCACCTTCCCCTTGATCTTGTCCCCCGGCCGGAAGTCGGCCGAGAAGAGCGTCCAGGGATCCGGCTCGAGCTGCTTGATGCCGAGGGAGATGCGGCGCGCTTCCTGGTCTATGTCCAGGACCATGCACTCGATCTCCTGGCCCTGCTGGAAGAGCTTGGCAGGATTCTTGACCTTCCTGGTCCAGGAGATCTCGGAGACGTGGATCAGTCCCTCGATGCCGTCGGCGAGCTCGACGAAGACTCCGTAGTCGGTCGCCTGGGCGACCTTGCCCATGACCTTCTTGTTCTTGGGGAACTGCTCGGCCGCGGTGACCCACGGATCCTCGTGCAGCTGCTTCATGCCCAGGCTGACGCGCTCGGTCTGGTCGTTGTACTTGAGGACGACGACCTTGACCCTGTCCCCGATGTTGAACAGCTGGGAAGGGTGCGTCACGCGGCCGTACGACATGTCGGTGATGTGGAGGAGGCCGTCGATGCCACCGAGGTCGACGAAGGCGCCGTAGTCGGTGATGTTCTTGACGATGCCCTCGACGACCGTCCCCTCGCAGAGCTGCTCCAGGGTCTTGGACTTCAGCTCCTCGCGCTCCTTCTCCAGTATCACGCGACGGCTGAGCACTATGTTGCCACGCTTCTTGTTGAACTTGATGACCCGGAAGGCGTAGGTCTGCCCGATGTACTGGGCGAGATCGCGGGTGGGCTTGAGGTCCACCTGTGATCCGGGGAGGAACGCCTTGACGCCCCCGCGGATCGTAACCGCGAGGCCGCCCTTCACCTTCTGGGATATCGTCCCCTCTATTATCTCGTCCTTCTCGCATGCCTCGCTGATCTCGTCCCAGACGCGCATGCGATCGGCCTCGCGCTTCGAGAGCCTGACGATCCCGTTGTCGTCCTCGCTGCGCTCGAACAGGACGTCGATCCTGTCCCCGACCTTCACCGAGAGTCCGCCGGGCTCGTAGAACTCCTCGATGGGGATCTGCCCCTCGGACTTGTATCCGATGTCGACGATTATCGCGTCCTTCAGGATCCTGATGACGCGGCCCTGGACGATCTCGCCCTCGCGGAGCTTGTTCTCGACCGTCTTCTTCTCCTCGAAGAGGCTCGCGAAGCTCCCGTCGTCGACGAACGGATCGCTGCTGGGGACTCCCTGCTTGATTTCTGGCATGTGCTGGTCTCGGTGCTCCTTTCCTTCGGAACTTCTCTTCCGCCCGTCCAGGGCGAAAAACGGGGGCATAGTATGTAGCGGAGTAAATGGTGTCAATAGATCGAAGGAATCAGCGATCCCGATCCAGGCCCTCGGACTCCAGCCCGGAGAGCAGGGAGTGGCATACGTCCTTCCTCTCCTTGGCGTCCTCCAGGTCGTCCTCGCTCGACGAAAGGAGCCCCAGCGCCACGTCCTGCCGCCCGTCGGGGTCCTCGGGGTCGCCGCCGCCCTCCACCTCCTCCTCGAGCTCCGAGATGATCTCCTGGGCCTCGCGGCTCTTCCCGGACGCGCGGACGATCAGGGCGTAGGCCGCGCTGCAGGCGTCCCTGCACGCGTCGATCCTCTCTGTCGTGATCTCGAGCTCCTCCAGCCTCTCGACCTCTGGACCCAGCTTCTCGGTCGGCGTCTTGGAGATCCTGAGAAGCCGGGCCCTGAGCGCCCTGAACTCGGCCTTCTCC
>CAZGVR010000549.1:0-2341 GCA_964528945.1 uncultured Myxococcales bacterium | reverse complement strand
TCGCCCCGGCCCTCGACCCGGTTCAGTTCCACCGGGGCGCCCTCGAACGGCGCGGCAAGGCGGCAGGCCCTGGTGTGCTTGCGCTTCACGACGAAGGGCCGCATGCCCATGTAGCCCTCCAGCCAATCGATCACCGGGCCGGGCTCGCCGACCGGGATCTCGCGCTCCTCGTTGACCTCGGTCATGCCCTCGAAGGTCCGCGACTTCCAGCAGATGACCGCCCGCCCGGCCTCGGTCCTGAGCCGGAAGATCGGATCCCTGGCCGGATCCACGGCCGTCCCCGGCCTCCAGCCCTGCAGGTAGTACCGGTCCTCCTTGAGGACCTCGCCGCCGAGCCGGCCGAGGGCCTCGATCCTGCCCTCGAGCGCCGCGGGGTCCTCGACCCAGGCCTTCCTCTCGACCTCCAGCATGGCCTCCCCTAGAGCCCCACCGGGCTCCTGCCGTCGCGCTCGAGCACGCACGTGCCCAGGTGCCGCACGTCCGTGCCCGCGCGCAGCTCGACCGCGGACACCAGGACGTCGGGATCGTCCGGCCAGGGCTGCACCAGGTACTCGCGCACGAATCCCAGCGGGTTCCAGGGAGGCACGCGGCCGGCACGGCCGTAGTCGATCACGACCGAGCCGGGATAGCGGCCGCCGCTGGCCGGGCTCGCCAGGAACCATCCTCCCCGCGCGGAGCCGGGCCCCACGAGGATGCTGACCCATGGCGTCCGGAAGTTCCCCCGCCTGCAAGGGACCAGGTACCCGCCGAGCGCGGCGCCGCCACCGTCCCTCAGCCCGTAGAAGCCCTTCCTGTGCTTGGGCAGGAGGATCGAGGGCAGCGACGGCGGCGAGTACCAGCCGCGGAACTCCCAGCCAGCGAGCGCGTCCAGGCCCGGGGCTCCACCCTCCATGAGGGCGCGCGCGACCACGCGGGGAGGGGCGCTGCAGAGCCTGGCGAAGTCCCGCCTCATGATGCCGCCGCTCAGAGCTCGAACTCCTGCGACCGGAACGACCTCGTCTTCTCGGCCTTCTGGATCTTCTTGTTCACGAAGAAGGAGATGAAGGAACCGACGAAGCTGTCTCCCGGCTGCAGCCTGCCCGTAGATCCGGGTGGGCGGTTGAGCCACCCCTTGAGGCTCTTCAGGACCTAGGGGCTCAGGGGATTCAGGTCCACGCGGATCCGGAGCACGTAGCTCCCGGCCTGGATGCCCTCGACCGAGACCGGGAGCTTCTTGGCCTTTTCCGCGATCGCCACCGCATCGCCTGCGTCCTCGACCAAGGTCTTCTTCTTTCCCTCCGAGGTCTCGACCACCACGTGGAACACCTCGTCCCAGAGGTCGTAGGTGATCGAGGCGTTCCTCAAGGCGAAGCTGAGCGGCGTCTTCTCCCCGGCCGGGACCAGGCTGGTCCTCATGAGGACCGTGGAAGGAAGCCCGCTCTTCAGCTTGGCGAGGGCCGCGTCGTCGAAGATGTCCGTGTACCCTAAGGAGACCAGCAGCTCGTCCCCGTCCCTCTCGAGCCCGATCTTGCGGACGGGCTCGGACGCGGCGAGCGCGGTGGTCGCCGCCACGATCGCCGCGATCGCCGCCACGGCACGAGTGCCTCTCGTGGGGTCAGCCATCGCGGGTTCAGTCCCCTCCCAGCGGCACCAGGCCGATGAGGTTCGAGAGGGAGAGCTCGAAGTAGCCGATCGAGGTGACCATGCGGAAGCCGATGTTCGTGGTGAGATCCAGCGGGAACGGCGTGCGGTCGCCCTCCATGTTCGAGGCCGCGTGGATGTCCCCGGCGCGCGCGAGGGTGAAGATCCCCACGGAGAAGAAGAAGTCCAGGCCGTGGAGCCCCCTCTGCCCGCGGAGCAGGCCGATCACGTACTCGACCGAGAGCTTGGCCGCGATGTCCTCGTAGCGCATCACCGGGATGACGGTGCCGAGCAGGTCGGGGCTCCGCCTGTGGTCGAAGGCCATGCCCATGACGCGGTCCGGGATGAAGTCCGTGAAGTCCCCGACGTAGAACTGCTCGAAGAACGGCGCGTTGCCTGCCACCAGGCCGGCCATGAAGCTCAGGCGGAGCACGTGCTTCCAAGGCAGCTTCAGGTGGTGGTCGTAGGAGAACACGAACTTCGCGTAGCTGTACGACGAGCCGACGAGCGTCGTGGAGACGTCCGCGGACAGCGATATCTTGAGCCCCCTCGATGGCAGGAACGGATCGTCCCGCGAGTCGTAGTCCACCGCGGTGGAGATCGTCGTCAGGTAGCTGCGGCCGTCCAGCAGCCCGAAGGCGATCGGCTCCCTCACGCCGAGACGCACGTGAGTCGCGGCGGCCGGCAGCGAGGCGTCCAGAACCTCGAAGCGTATGCCGAT
>CAZGVR010000548.1:0-2351 GCA_964528945.1 uncultured Myxococcales bacterium | reverse complement strand
GGTCGCGCCGCAAGAACGCGTCGGGCTCGTCGCCCGGGGACGGCACGCCCGAGACGCGGTGCGTGAGGTGGCCGTAGCCTGCGCCAGCGAACCAGAAGATGTCGAGGTTGTGCTTCGAGTAGAAGATCTTCCCGAAGCGCAGACCGAGCAGCCAGGCATCGAACTCGTCGTCCAGGCCCTCGTTGTGCCCTCGCGTGAGACCCAGGCGGGCCCAGCCCGCGATCAGCCAGCCCTTGGCCGTCACGTAGCCGAGGAGCCAGCGTGCAGCAGTCCCCGCATCGTGCATGCCGCTCCCGACCGACGGGCCGTCGCCCGGGTCGGCGGTGACCGGGTCGTCCTTGTACGCCTTGCCCGTGACCCAGCCCGTGCCTGCCGCGAGCATGATCGATCCCAGGAACTTGCTGGTGGTCGCCCCCGGCACCTGCCACGCGGGGACGTGCGGCTTCTTCGGCTTCGCACCGTCCTTGGAGCCGGCCTGGACGCCGATGCCCACTCCCTGCGGCACGTCAGTGTCCGAGGCCCTTGCCATGCCGGGCAGGAGCACGGTCACGGAGGCCAGGAGCAGCGTGGCGAAACCGGCAGCCAGGTGGCGGGATTCGAGCATTCCCAAGCACGTATACTTGATCCGGTCTGGTGGTTCAACACCAGGCCCGTCTAGAGGCACGGCACGGGGCTGATCTTCTCCAGCAGCTGCATGTTGAAGCTGACCGGATGATTCTTCCTCAGGGACTCCAGGAGGTTGGCCTCGAGTACCTTCGTGCGCTCGGACACGAACATGCCGACGATCGCGGACCGGACCTTCGAGTAGGGGATCCATGCCTCGTCCCTGATCGCGACGAGCTGGAACACGGTGCTGCCCGCGGACGTCGCGAACGGCTGGTCGTGCACATCGCCCTTCTTCATCGCGAATGCGAGCACCGCCAGCTTCTCCGGGACGATCCGGGACCCGCTGTCCATGCCCTCGCGGTCGAACCAGCCGGTCAGCCCGCCGGTCTTCTTCGCGTCCGGCTCGATCGAGACCTCCCGCGCCTTCTTCGCGAACTCGGGGACGGAGACCGTGCCGGGCCCCAGATCCTTGATGATGCCGACGGCGGCCTTCTTCCCATGGACCAGGATCCTGGCGACCCGCCTCTGGTCCGGGTGGATTCGGTACTTCTCGGGATGGAGCTTGTAGTATGTCTTGTACGCCCCTTCCCCGATCTCCTTGGATGCCTGCGCCTTCAGGTCCTTCCGCACCTTTTCCGCGAGCTCGCGCTTGCGGAGCAATTCGACGGTCTGTGCGCTCTCGTACCCCTTCTGCATTGCCACGAGCGAGAGGAGCTCCACGTCCAGGAGATCCCACACGATGGATCTCCGGATCTCCAGGGAGTCCTCGTCGAGCTTGGTCGCGTCGAGCGTGTAGGGGTGGAACACCGCGGTGAAGTCGGACACCGGGATCTCGATCTGTCCTGCGCGTGCAAGGACCATGGCGTAGTCCTTCTCGGTCCTCGGGAAGCATCCCTTCCCGCGGCCGGTCTTGCCGGCCGCCAGTCCATGCGGGGACCAAAGCACCTCGGGCGGGAGGATCTGATCCTCCTGCGCATCCTCCGGGGTCTCTGGCTCCCGCGTCTCAACGGCCTTCCTGAATCCGGCCTCGGCCAGGCTCGAGCCGTCCCCGGAACCGCCGATCCTGCCGCCGGCCCCGTCGCACGAGGCGAACTGGCATGCGGCCAGCGCGACCATCGTGATGGGCGGCAGGGCAGCAGCCAGGTCGAGACCGGGTCCGGCCATCCGGAGCTCCATGGTGCACCTCGAACGGATCAGGGCTCCTCCTCGATGCAGTGACGCGCCTCCTCGATGCATGACTCGATGCCGTGCAAGGGCACGAACCCGAGCTTGTCCCTGGCGTGGCCGGTGTCCACCATGCAAGGATACATCAGGTAGTCGACCTGCGCCTCGTGGAAGCCGCCAGCTCGCAGCGCGTGAGAGAGCTTGAGCACCGTGCGCAGCCCGCTCGTAGGGACGCAGAGCGGGGTCCTGCCGAGCCGGCCCAGGATCCTCGAGATCGACATCTGCCCGTCGCCCGACACGTTGAAGACGCCGCTCGCCTCCGGCTCGAGGGCGAGCGCGATCGCGCGAACGACGTCGACCTCGTGGACCAGCTGCAGCATGGGATCGAAGCCGAGCGCGAGCGGCGGCCTCGGGATCCTCGCATACTCCATGACGCCGTTCCTGACCGTACCCACTATGTTCACCGGCCGCAGGATCACCGTCTGGCAGGAAGGGTTCCGCCAGAAGAAGGACTGGGCGAGCATGTCTACCTCTATGAGATCCCGGAGCTCGGGATCCCGCGCCCCGCCCATGAGGGTGTG
>CAZGVR010000547.1:0-2353 GCA_964528945.1 uncultured Myxococcales bacterium | reverse complement strand
GCCGTGGGTCCCGCTGATCGGGCTCGCCGGCGCCCTCGGCGGGATCCTCTACTCGGCCAGGCCGTTCACGCTAGTGAGCCGCGGCGCGGGCGAGGTGGTGATCTTCCTGTGCTTCGGGCCTCTCATCACGCTAGGCACCGGATACGCCGTCGAGGGCACGTTCCAGCTGGCCCACGCGCTCATCGGGGTGCCCATGGGCTTCCTGGTCGCCAACATCCTCTACATCAACGAGTTCCCGGACCTGGAGGCGGACGGGCGGGCCGGCAAGAGGAACCTGGTGGTCAGGCTGGGAAGCTCCCGCGCGCGCTGGGGCTACGTCACGCTCGTCGCCGCCTTCGCGGCCTCCGTCGTCGGGCTCTGCGTGCTCGACTACATGCCGATCTGGTCTCTCGCCACGCTCCTCGTGGTCCTCATGTCCATCCCGGCCGTGAGGAACCTCTGGCGCAACCACGCCGACCCGCCTGCGCTGGTCCCCTCCCAGGCCGCGACCATAAGGATGCAGGCGCTCGCCGGCGTCCTCATGGCTGCGGCCATCGCCGCGGAACACTGGATCTGATGGCCGCGCCCTGGCCCGCGCTCAGGCTTGCCGCTCTCGACGTCCTTCCGGCAATCCTAGCCGGATGCCTTGCTCCGGGGCAGCCGCCTGCCGGGCCCCGGGACCACGCAGGCGAGCACAGGTTATGGCTCGTGATGGTGTTCGTGAACGCGGACTCCGGCGGCGATCCCCACGAGTGGATCATCACCGAGGATCTCGAGGGGCTGGACGCCTCCCCCCACCCGGAGAGCGTCCACGTGGTGGTCCAGGCGAGCAGGTGCGGCTGGGACCCGTACGACGGGGCATGGAAGGGGACCAGGCGTTACTACGTGACCGGCCCTGCAGGCCGCGATCCGGCGTCCTTCGAGGCAGCAGTGAGGCTCGAGGACCCCCCGGGACCCGTGGATCCGAGCGACGGCCAGTCCCTCTCCGACTTCGTGGCATGGGCGTCCGCCCGCTATCCCGCGGACCACAGGATGCTCGTCATCGAGGCGCACGGCTCTGGCTGGCGCGGCCTCTCGCCCGCCGACATGAAGGAGGATCCAGGGGACCTGATGTCGATCCACGACGGTGAGCTCGGCGAGGCGCTCGGGACGTCGGCGTCCTTGGCACCCATCGACGTCGTCGTGCTGGACGCGTGCCTCATGGGCATGTGGGAGACCGGGTTCGCGCTCCGGGGTGGCACGCGCTACGCGCTCACGAGCGAGGAGATCGGCGGCCCGGTCCTCGGATCCTGGCCCGACGTGCTCGCCAGGCTCGGGGCAGGCCCCGACGATCCGGAGAAGGTGTGCGCTTCCATCCCGGGCATGCTCGAGGCAGAGCAAACCCGCGCCAACTCCGCGACCAGGACGTGCATCGACCTCTCCGGGCACGGGGACCTGACAACGGCAGTGGACGCGCTCGCCTCGGCCGCGCTCGCGGACGAATCCTCGCTCCTCGTCCTCGACAGGGCGCTCTCCGGCACGTTGCGCTTCACCAAGCCGGCCCACGCGGACCTCGGGGATCTCGCCGCCAGGATCGCCGCGGATCCAGGCGCAGGCGCCGGGATGAAGGCCGCGGCACGCGGCGTGCTCGATGCGCTCGATGCCTACGTCGTGGCTCACGAGAGCTCGCCGTTCACGGACGTCGCAGGCTCGCACGGCGTGTGCGGCCCGCCCGGCCTGCGCGGCGCTTGCGCGCGGTCCACGGGCGTCGCGATCTGGGCGCCGGTCCCGCCGCCATCCCCGCTCTGGCCCGTGTACCTCGAGGGACCCTGGTGCAGGACCCGATGGGACGAGGCGCTCGCAGCCCTCGCGGCGCTCCATGCCCCTTCCCTGGAGTGACCGCCCTTGACACCAAAGTGTCTTGGTGTCAATGTGAGCTGGAAGGATGACGGGACCATGGCACGACTCACGATTTCGCTGTCCGAGGAGCGTCACAGGGCGCTCAAGGAGAGGTCGGCCCGGACCGGCAAGACGATCGGGGATCTCATCGCGGAGAGCCTCGACTTCTACGGGATAAAGACCGACGCGAGGGCGGCCGATCTCGTGGCGAGGGCGCGCGCCCGGAGCCGGAAGACGGAGGCCGAAGCGCTCCGACTGGCCGGAGCGGAGGTCCGCAAGGCGCGCCGCCGATGAGGTTCAGGGCGGTCGTGGTGGACACGAACGTCGTCGTGAGCGGCCTCCTCACCGGGGATCCCGGCACCCCGACCGCGACCGTGCTCGACGCCATGCTCGACGCAGGCTTCCCCTTCCTCCTGTCCACGGAGCTACTGGCGGAGTACCGGTCCGTCATGCTCCGGCCGAGGATCAGGAAGCTGCATGGCCTGGGCGGGAAGGA
>CAZGVR010000546.1:0-2356 GCA_964528945.1 uncultured Myxococcales bacterium | reverse complement strand
CCGTACGGGCTCAGCAACTCGTCGACCATCCCGTCGCAGTCCTGGTCTATCCCGTCGCCGCAGACTTCGTACGCCCCGGGGTGTACGTCTGCCCGCCCGTCGTCGCAGTCGTCGCCGCCCGGGCAGGCTGCGTCCATGAACCCGTCGCCGTCGAGGTCCACATCCACTACGAGGCTGGAACACGTGCCCGCCGACGTGTCGCAGGAATCGGCGGTGCAGGGATCCAGATCGTCGCAATCCTCGTCGGACGTGCAGGGCACCGGAGTTTCCTCCTCAATCACCTCTATCGTGTCGACCATGGCATCGATGTCGGGTTCCGAATAGAACTCGTCGGCTTCGGCATCGCCGCGGAGGTGATCACCCCCGCCGCACGATCCGAGCGCAGACAGGCATAGGACTGCGACCAGCGGAGGGGGCAACCTAGAAACCCACGCCATCACGTGGAATACTGTCACGATCGGACGGCAAGTCAAGCCGATGGCGCAACCGTCACGGCGTGTACGGACAGGAGGAGTCCTCGAGGCAGGTGTCCAGGCTCAGGGTCTTGCCGCCCGTGGACAGCCAGTACCCGATCATGTTCACCAGGAACAGGTTGATGTCGAAGGCGCGCGCCGGGTCGGACATGAGGAACGCGTGGGTCCCGGTCGTGTCTATCGCCGCGATCACCAGGCCGCTCAGGCCGCTGTCGCACCTGGCCGTGTCCAGGTAGAGCCCGGACTCGTCGAGGGTCTCGCTGCAGCCCGCCTCGTCGCCCGGGATCGTGGGCACCCAAAGGCGGAAGGCCGGCTGCCCGAACTCGGACGGGAACGAGGGCATGTCCTGGAGATCCTGCCCGCGATCCAGGTCCGAGGCGTCGAACAGCACGGATGCGCCGTCAGACTCGCGGATCCAGTAGTTCCGGTACTCGTTGCCCTCGACGACGTGTCCGCGCATGAGCGCCTCGCCCTGGGACTCGCCCCACCTGGGGTCGTCGTGGAACACGTCCAGGATCCCTGCCGCCCGGGCGAGCGACAGGCCCGTGTTGATGGGCACGTTCATGTCGCCGTCCGTGAGCGTGATCAGGAGGTTGGTGCGCGACTCGGCCTCCTCCGGGAAGTCGAACGGGTCGAGCCTGTAGTGCGGGCCCGCGTTCACAGGATCCCCGTCGTCGAGCGCGACCTGCGCGATGCTGAGGAACCTCCTCAGCGAGGGGTTCGATCTGGTCTGGCCGAAGCCGGTCGCGGGCGACACCAGGCGGTCGCCCACCTCCCAGGAGTAGTACTGGAAGTCGACGGCCGCCTCCCACTCGTCGATCACGCGGATCGGATCCGCGCCCTGCACGGGCTCGCACGAGCCGAAGTCGGTCACGGGCCGGCCCGAGGATCCGTCGTACACGGTCACCTCGAGCGGATCCATGAGATCCGCCGGGAAGTTCGTGCGCACGGCAGAGAGCCCGTCGAGCCCGGTGCAGCGCCTCACGCCGCTCGCGAGGTTCTCGACCACCATCACGTTGCCGGCCGAGGCCTCCTCCGCGGTGAGGCACGCGTACTCGAGGTCCCCGATGTACTGGCTGACGTCCGTGACCACGAACCTGAGCGCGACCTCGCCGGCCTCGCACACGGTGGTCGAGCGCGACGGGTGCTCGGTGTCGATGTAGTCCGTGGCCGGCACCGCGATCGCGAGCGGTCCTACGGTGCGGAGGATGACCGACTCGGGCACGCCGTCCTGCACGGAACGGATGGCCACGTCGCCGAGCCCGCCGCCCACGGACACGGGCGCCGCGGCCTCTATCCAGGGCTCGTGCGCGGCCGTGACCGCGGTCACGATGCCGCCCAGGCTCTGGCCCCACGCGTAGTAGGGCACGTCCGGCCCGCCCAGGTCCACGGTCCCGTCGCCGTTCAGGTCGCCGGCCAGGTCCAGGAGCCCGTCCGAGTCGTAGTCGCCGATCAGCTCCTGCTCCCCGTCCTTGTCCAGGTCCCACCGCTCGTCAGGGGATCCGTCGCCGTCCACGGCCACGGGCCCGGCGCGCCGGGTCCCGTCGAAGGTCCTCAAGACCTTGACCAGCTGCATCCAGTCCACGGCCGACTGGCGGATGTTGTCCTTCGTGTTGAAGATGTAGGCTGTCCAGTAGTCGCCGCCCGAGTCGAAGGTCGTGTCGCCGTTCAGGTCCCTGGACCTGTCGTCCAGGATGGCCTTGCCCGCGCCCGCCAGGTCCTCGACCTGGAACACGGCCTCCACCGTTCGCCTGACCACGTCCGACTGGCCGATCCCGTGGTGCACCGCGTCCATGGAGACCATGGCGATGCCGAACTTTGCGTACTGGCCGGCGTGACTGAGCCCCTCGAGCCGCGTGGAGCCCGTGCCGTGCGTGTGGAGC